>JANNFH010000197.1:0-2527 GCA_031379565.1 Alphaproteobacteria bacterium | reverse complement strand
CTGCCTATCGTCAGGGTCGGATTGTTAACCACCGTTGCGGTGATGAGCGGCACGTCTTGAAAATAGCTAGCTTGCAGGCCGCCCACGCCGGGAACGCCCGGTTCGAGCCCCAAGGCGGCAAAGGCGCGGGAGATGTAAGCGATCGAGAGTGTTTCCCCGTGCGTGCCGGGCCCGCGGCCTTCGAACTCATCCGAGGAAAGGGTCCGCACATGGGCCAACAGCGCCGGGGGCGTTAGCGGCGCGTACCCGAATGCGGGAAACTCGCGCTGGGCCGCGCTTAGCGATGGTGGCGGCCCCGAGGGCAGCGCTCCATGCATGGTCCAGGGGTCTGGCCGGATGATGCCGTTGAACACGGCGCACCCGCCGCTGGCGCTGGCCAGCAGAACCGCCGCAAAGGAATTCAGCCTCATTTTGCCTCCCGGCGGCACGCTAGCCCGCCTACGCGCGCGCTCCAAGCCGCGGCGAGGTCAGATCGCCGTCTGCCCACCGTCGATGATGAAGGTCTGCCCGCTGGTGAAAGCCCCGGCGGGGGAGGCAAGGAACACCGCCATGCCGGCGATCTCGTCCGGCTGGCCAATGCGCTTCAGGCACGAATGCTCGGTGTAGGTTTTCAGGATTTGCGGATTGTCCCACAGCGCTTTGGCGAAATCGGTTTGGACAAGGCCGGGCGCGATGGTGTTGACGCGCACATTGTCCGGCCCGAATTCGCAGGCGAGGTTGCGCGCCAGTTGCATGTCGGCGGCCTTGGAAATGTTATAGGCGCCCAGCAGCGGCGAGCCCTTCAAGCCGCCGATCGAGGAGATGATCACGATTGCACCGTCCTTGCGCTCGCGCATTTGCGGCGCGCACATCTGAATCAGCCAATGGTTGGAAATGATGTTGTTCTGCAGGATTTTTGTGAATTGCTCGTCGCTGATATTGCCGAGCGGCCCGAAATAAGGGTTCGAGGCGGCGTTGCAGATCAGGATGTCGATGTTGCCGAAGGCGCGCTCGGTTTCGCTGACGAGCTGCTGCAGCGCCTCCTTGGCCGCGATGTTCGCCGGCACGGCGATCGCGGCTTTG
Organism: Alphaproteobacteria bacterium; assembly: GCA_031379565.1. Lineage (GTDB taxonomy): Bacteria > Pseudomonadota > Alphaproteobacteria > Caulobacterales > Aquidulcibacteraceae > Vitreimonas. Next base: position 1,465 of record JANNFH010000197.1, on the reverse strand, counting down.
CGCCCGACGGCGCCGTTGATCTCGGCGACGGCCGCCTCGCAGGCGTCGAGCTTGCGCGAGGAGACGACGACATTGGCGCCGTGCTCGGCCAGACGATGGGCAATCGCCTTGCCGATGCCGCGCGAGGAGCCGGTGACGATGGCGGTCTTGCCGGTGAGGTCGAACAAAGTGGGCATGTGGATTTTCCTTGAGTAGAGGCCAGACTAAGGCTTTTGTCCCGTCGCTCAAGCGCGGCGGGGGGCGGGGGATAAGATGCAGCAGGGGATCCTTTGGCTCGGGCTTGCCGCGGTGTTTGGGCTCGCCGCTTGCGATCCGGCCTCGCCGCCGCCCTTGGCGCGCGAGCGCGCTCAATGCGCTAACGCCACCGCCGCTCCTGCCGCGCGCCAGGCCGCGTGCGACGCGGTGCTGGCGCTGGACGGTATCGCTGCCGCCGATCGCGCCGTGGCGCTCGCCCATCGCGGCGAAGCCAAGCACCAGAGCGGCGACCCCACCGCCGCGCTGGCCGATTTCAACGCCGCGCTCGCCATCGATGCGGACTACGCCGAGGCCAAGCTCGGCCGCGCCGAGGTATTGCTCAGCAGCGGCCAACTCGACGCCGCCGCGCCGTTGATAGAGAGCTTGCTGCAAGGCGACGCGCCGCCTGCGCGCGCGCACTACCTGCGCGGCGATCTCCATGCGCGCGAGGGTGAGCGCGCCGCCGCGATCACGAATTTCGACGCCGCCATCGCCGCCGACCCGCATATGGCCGACGCCTTCGCTCAGCGTGCCTTGATCAAACAAGCTGACGGTGATTATGCCGCCGCCGCGCGCGATTTCGACGCCGCTTTGCGGTTAAACGCGCGCCACGCCGAAGCGCGCGCGGGCCGCTGCTGGAACCGAATTTATCAAAGAATCGATCTCGGCGCGGCGCGCGCGGTCGCGGAGGCCGCCAGAGCCGCCGATGCGGCCTTGGTCAACGCCCAGCTCTGCCGAGGGCTGGTGATGCTGCGGCAGCAGAATTGGCCCGAGGCGCGTGCAGCCTACGACGCCGTGCTATTGGTCGAGCCTGTCAACGCAGCAGCCCTGTTTGGCCGAGGTTTCGCCCGCCGCGAAGCCGGCGAGCGCCGCGAAGGCGCCGAAGACATCCGCCGCGCCTACGAATTCAACTCCGACATCGACGAAGAATTCGAGCGGCTCGGCGTGGATTTTTAGCTCGTCGCTCAGATAGCCCCCACCTCACGGCGTTAGGCTAGGCAATGTGTTGGCGCTATGACCGATTAGGGCCATTAGTGCTGGCTCGCTGCGGCGCCGCAAAACGGCAAGGTCGCTCAATAGCGGTCGTTTGGTGGGGCCCAACCGGACCGGTCAATTCTCGCCGACAGTCGCCATTCGCAATGCTCGCTGACGTCGTTGGCGGCATCTCGGGGGCAAATCGTGTTGGAGCCCAAGGCAGATCGGGCGTCATAAGCAAACACTATGGCTCCCG
>JANNFH010000162.1:0-2936 GCA_031379565.1 Alphaproteobacteria bacterium | reverse complement strand
GCGGAGGCGATCTTTGATCGTGATGCCAGGCGCCACAATCAAAAAGCCGCGGCTGAAAGACTTGCTGTTTTGCGTTCGAACAGCATTTAGAGCCTGCCATGCAATCAGCATGGCCATGACTGTCGTTTTCCCGGCGCCGGTGGCCATTTTCATCGCGAGGCGGATGATTTCGGGATTGGCCTCCGCATTCGCGTTCAGCAGGTGCGACCACACCGCCTGATCGCGCGACAGGTTCTTTGCATCGCTGCGCGGTCTGCGGGCGACTTCCATCAACCAAATTGCTGTTTCGACGGCTTCAAGCTGGCAGAAGAAGGGACGTGGCCCGTCGAATTGTTCTGATCGCCAGTGTTGAAGCAACTTCGCCGTTGTCGGTGTTACGCCCCAATCCGCAGGATTGGAAAGCGTGCGCCAAGGCGAAATCAGCGATCGAATTTCATTGATGATTGGATGCGGATCGTACTTTTGTTTCTCGTCGGATACGCCGTCCTCGGCAAAGTCGAAGCCAGCTTGGCGAGCGGCTCCGCGCCGCGCACGGGCCTGCGGGACAGGGGTGATGAATTGGGAGGGGCGACGCCCGGTCCTGGGCTCCTCCTCCATTGGCTGTCCAAAAGGGTCCAGCGCATGGTGAAGCGCAGGTTCGAGGTACGGGGAATTGAGGATCGGTCGCTCAAAGAATGAGTTTGCCACCTATCGTCCTCGCCCTTGGTCCCGCGACTCCAGCAGTCCGCCTTGCTCACTGGCCGAGAGTGCGCGCTCAATCAACACTCAACTCTCGGTTCTAATTGAATCCGCTACCGATTTGGCGCGATCCAGAACGATGTCTCGGTATTGGCCTAGCTGGCTGTTGAAATTGGCGTCGAATGCCGAAGCGACTTGGGGCGCTTCTCGACGTACTGCGTCAGCCAATTCGCCCACGCGCCTCCGAACAAACGCGCCGCCCAGACCCGTATCCGCCGCGAACTGTGTCCAGGGCGGGGTATTCAGATCTTCGATGGTCGCCAATCCGGCAATCTTCATCGCCAGTTTCTGCGATACCTCTGGATACGCGATCGTACACATGAGGTCGTAGAGCGGCGCCAGCACCGTGCCGTCACGCCCATAGAGCAGCGAATAGTTCTTTCCGTGTGCGTCGGCGTTACCGACGATCAGATTGAAGATCGCGGCGTCGAGTAGCTTCAACACTTCGAGCGCCGGGCGGGAGGCAGCCTCGCGTAGCAATTGGAAGCCGACCTTAAAGGTGGGTCCGCCCTCCGCCGCATACTTGTGCTCGGGCGGAATGCCGAGCGCTTGGCAGAAGTCCTCCTGATGCAGACGGCGCGCAACGCCGGCGGCGTCGATCTCACGGTCATAGCGCTCAATGAGCAGGAACGGGCGATCCTTGACCGAGCGCGCCTCGACGGCGGCCACCGATAGGCCGATCGCCGATGCAAGTCGCATGGCGAAGGCTTCATTCGCCGTCGTGGCCGGAAACCGCGTCATCGGCGGCTTCAAGATATGCGTGGTGGGTTGGCCGGGCGCGGGCAGTGCGACCGCGCCATCCACCAAGACAACGGGAATTTTCGATTGGGCGCCGGCAAGCGAAAGTCGCAAGCCTTCATCGCCAGCGAGGAATGGCCGCGTCGGCAAAGCATCGAGCATATCGATGAGAGCGTTGTCGCCAAGCGGCTCGCGCGCGACCGCGCCGTGATAGGCGGGCGGCATGTCGCCTTCCGGCCATAAGGTAAGCGCGCCGGCGACATCGCCGCCGAGCGCTTTCAGAAAAGCGAAGTCGTTGCCCTTCGAAATGCCCAGCGCTCGCGCAACTGCTTCCCGCTGGGCCTCCTCTGGGAGGAGGCCGGCGAAAAATGGCCGCGTGCGACGGCGATCGAACGGCTCTGCTTGCTTAGGTAGCGATCGCGACAGGGCTGGCCGATCAGCGTCGGCCAGCCAGTCGGGCGCATAGTCGAAAGTCGTGTCGCCGTGCTCGTCGAGCCGCAATGTTCCGACGATCGCGTCGTTCCACCAGACGGAGAGGGCGCTCTTCATCCTCGGGCGCCTGGGCGGGGCGCGGGCAGGTCGATGCGGATATCGCCGCCGAGGGCGTCGAGGACGGCAAGCGCTTTCCCGAGCTGGGCCGTGGGCTTGCCCGCCTCAAGATCGACTATGAAGCGCAGGCCCACGCCGGCCGCGCCCGCGAGCTCGTCTTGTCGGAGGCTTAAGGCGCGGCGCGCCTTGCGAATGGTTTCGCCGAACTGGATCGGGGTCATGGTTCAATCTTTCCCGCTCGGGAATATGAGATTCGAGAGCGCCTTATCAAGGAAAATCTTTACCGAACGGGAAATTTAATGTGAGGCGTAAGCCGGAAGCTACCAATTTTCCCGATCGGGAATATTTTGGCGCGCTGGAACGGCGTCGATCTGCCCGGAAATGAGGGCGCGAACCAGCGCCTCCGGTCGGGACGCCACCCCAAGCCGAACCTTGGCGCGTTCAAGGTGCCGGCGGACCGTTGGCAGACGGATATCCAGCGCCGCACCGATCTCCGCGTCGCCGAGGCCGCGGCCGTATAGGTTAAGGCAAGTGCGTTCACGTTCGGAAAGTTGCGGCGCTATCCCGCGTCCCTCAGACAGCCTCGCAAGGCGACAAACGTGTTCATGCGCAATCACGCTGATCCGCCGCGACGCCTTACACGATAAGGGCGGAATGTCGTTGTGCTCGGACGCAAAGAAGCAAGCAGCGCGGACATGCATGCTGGAATGCACCGGCACCGCGTAGCCGTGGCCCACATGAAACGCCTTGGCTTCCTCCATCATCCGCAATTGTTTTGGCGACATACCGGCGCGCACGATCGGGTCGCCCCAAGTGAATGGCTCTAACGTCCGATGGGCGCGACTGAGAATGGGATCGATGCTGGAATATCCGCTGTCGTTATAGAGACGGCGCCATTCCGAGGGGTAGTT
>JANNFH010000130.1:0-2795 GCA_031379565.1 Alphaproteobacteria bacterium | reverse complement strand
GGCGAAAAAGCGGTCGCGCCGCTGTTTGCGCAAATCGCTGGGCGTGAGCGCGGCCAGCCCGTCCAGCGCCGCGGCCGTCACGGCGCCAACGGACGCCACCGCTGAACTGGGCTCGCGGTGCGCGCCGCCGAGCGGCTCGGTGATAATGGAATCGATCACTTTGAGCGCCATCAGATCCTGCGCCGTGATTTTCATCGCCGTGGCGGCCTCCTTGGCGCGCGAGGAATCTTTCCACAGGATCGAAGCTGCGCCTTCCGGCGAGATCACCGAATAGATGGCGTGCTCCAGCATCAGCACTTTGTTGGCCGCGGCGATGGCGATAGCGCCGCCTGAACCGCCTTCGCCGACAATCACCGCCACCATCGGCACCCCGAGCGTGAGGCACCTTTCGGTCGAGCGGGCAATCGCTTCAGCCTGGCCGCGCTCTTCCGCGCCGATGCCAGGATAAGCGCCGGCGGTATCGATGAAGCTCACCACCGGCAGCGAAAACTTGTCGGCCAAATCCATCAACCGCACGGCTTTGCGATAGCCTTCCGGCCGCGCCATGCCGAAATTGTGCTTCAGCCGCTCGGTTGTGGTGCGGCCTTTTTCGTGGCCCAGCACCAGAACTGGCCGTCCCAAGAATTTGCCCAGCCCGCCAAGGATGGCCGAATCCTCGCCGTACTTCCGGTCGCCAGAGAGCTCGACGAAATCGGTGACCAAAGCGGCGACATAGTCGCGAAAGCGTGGCCGCTCCGGGTGGCGCGCCACCTGGGTCTTCTGCCAGGGGTCGAGCCTCTGGTAGATGTCGTGCAGCTGTTTTTCGGCTTTGGTTTTCAGCCGTGCCAGTTCTGAACCCATGGCCATGGCTTCAGGGCCGGAAGCTTCGGCAAGCGCCTGCAGCTCCTCGATCTTGCTTTCGACCTCGGCGATGGGTTTTTCGAAATCGAGATAAGTGCGCAACGCGGTCGGACCCCCCGCCCAGGAAAGCGCCGGTATAACCGCTCAAAGCCTTCCTTCAAGGTAAAGCGCCCGAGGGGAGGAGTCGATTGCACCAGTTCGCGGCACAGCCCATGCTGCGCATGCGAAATTCGGAGCGAAAATGCACTGCTTAGCCGTATCAAGCGCCGCCCTCCCCTTGGAGGGGGGAGGGCAGGGTGAGGGTGAGAGCGTTGGGCGCGACGCTTCAGGAAATGGCGCGCACGAACAAGCAGCGAACGTGGAAGCGCCCCTCACCCCACCCCTTACCCCGCCCCCTCTAGGGGCGGGGAGGCCCGCGCGTCGCGTTTCAAATCTGCGCGGCGTGCGCGCGACAAGGGTTGCGCCATGAAGCCTCCGCGCCATTTCTTCGCGCCATTGGCGAGCGGTGCGCCCCAGCCTCTGCACGAACTCCCGGTCGCGCTTGAGCGTTCGATCCATTTCGTGCCGCCGCACCAGGAAAAGCTGCGCGCCAAGGTCCCGGAGATGGCGCGCGAGGTTGATGTCATCCTCGCCAACCTCGAAGACGCCATCCCCGCCGATGCCAAGCAGGCCGCCCGCGCCGGCGCTATCGAGATCGGCCGCGCCACCGATTTTCGCAAACTGGGCGTTGGCTTCTGGTCGAGAATTAACGCGCTCAATTCACCCTGGCATCTGGACGATGTGACCGAACTTGTCGCCGGCCTCGGCGATCGGCTCGACGTCATCATGCTGCCGAAAGTCGAAGGCGCCTGGGATATCCATTACATGGATCAGCTGCTGGCGCTGCTGGAAGCCAAGCACGGGCTGGAAAAGCCCATTCTCCTGCATGCCATTCTCGAGACCGCTCAAGGCGTCGCCAATGTCGAATCCATTGCCGGCGCCAGCCCGCGCATGCAGGGCATCTCACTCGGCCCCGCCGATCTCGCCGCCTCGCGTAAAATGAAAACCACGCGCGTCGGCGGCGGGCACCCGTCCTACCGCGTGCTGAGCGACCCCAATGCCGACGGCGCGCCGCGCGCGAGCGCGCAGCAAGACCTCTGGCATTACACGTTGGCGAAAATGATCGACGCCTGCGCCATGCACGCCATCAAGCCGTTCTACGGCCCGTTCGGCGCCATCGACGATCCCGCCGCATGCGAACAACAATTCAAGAACGCCTATCTCATGGGTTGCGTCGGCGCCTGGACCTTGCATCCCAGCCAGATCGCCATCGCCAAACGCGTCTTCACCCCCGATGTGGAAGAGGTCCGCTTCGCCCTGCGCATCCTCGAAGCCATGCCCGATGGCGCGGGCGTCGCTATCCTCGACGGTAAAATGCAAGACGACGCGACTTGGAAACAGGCCAAGGTGATTGTGGATTTAGCCAAACTCGTCGCCGCGAAAGAGCCGGAGAAGAGGGCTGCATATGGCCTTTAGGACCCGCCGACGGTCACCCAGGTCGGCCAATTAATTCCGCGCCACCATCAGCGGCAACGTTGGCACCGACATCCCGCCGGGGTAAGGGCATTTGGCAGACGCGAGCCGGCCCATCTGGCCAGAGCTCGAGGAGGGCGTTCAATGTGGTTTGTCGACAAACTTGGATCAAAGCCCCAGGCCGGCGCGCCCGCCCAACAGGGGGCCCGCAACGGCAAGGCTGCGCCGCAGCAAGCAACGCGCGCGCCGCAGCAGCAACAGGCTCGCGGTGCGGACGTTCGCTCGCCGCCGCCGGAGCCGCCCAAGAAGAAGGGATGGTTCTAGGCCGCTGACCCGCGGGCCATCCGTTACATCGCGGCCCCGGTCGATCTTGCGCAGCTTTGTCGCCAGCGCCCGCCCGCCCGCCTGTCCGCCGGCGCGTGCGAACGGAGGCCAGCACGTCT
>JANNFH010000417.1:0-5580 GCA_031379565.1 Alphaproteobacteria bacterium | reverse complement strand
GGCGTCCACATATGGAACGGGGCCGCCGACATCTTGAACCCGAGCGCGCACAAAATCAGCACCAACCCAAACACAAGGCCAATGCCGCCGCCGCCTTCACCGACCGCCGATGCAATCGCATCGAACCGCACCGAACCGGTGAACCCGTAAATGAACGAGGCGCCGTAGAGCAGCAGCCCGGAGGAAAGCGCGCTCAGCACGAAATATTTGAGCCCCGCCTCGGAGGAGCGCGCATCGTCCCGCCGCCACGCCGCCATCACGTAGAGCGCCAAGCTCTGCAATTCGACGCCCACATAAAGCGTAATCAGATCGCGCGATGACACCATCACGAACATGCCGAGCACGGCCAAAACCGCCAGCACCGGATATTCGAAGCGCTTGTCGCCGGTCTTGGCAAAATGGTCGGCCCCAACCGCCAGCGTCGCCGCCGCAGCGAGGGCAATCAGCACTTTGGCGAACACGCCAACCCCGTCAGCCACCAATGCGCCCTGAAACAATTCCACCGGCGCCAATGGCTGATCGAGGATCGCCAACACGCCCGCGCCCACCAGCACCGCCACGCCGAGCGCGCAAATCCACCCGAACGCCTTCTCGCCGTTCCACGCACCCAGCAGCAGGGCAATCAAGGCGTAGAGGGCGAGCAAAAGCTCTGGCCGCGCATACGGCAAGCTGGCCGCGAGGTCCTGCATTGGCGCGATCATGGCGCGGCCCCCGCATATGCTTCCGCAATCGCCCGCGCGGACGCCTCGGTGAAGTCGAGCACATAGCTTGGGGCCAGGCCCATGACCAAGAGCGCCACCACCAGCGGCGCAAAAGTCATCCATTCGCGCGCGTCGAGGTCGGCGATGTCACGGAGCTTCGGGTTGGTGATCGAACCGAAGGCAACGCGGCGATACAATTGTAACGCATACACCGCCGACAGAATAACGCCCGTCGTCGCCGCCGCGGCGAACCAAGCGTTAATCTGAAAAGCTCCGACCAGGGTCAAGATTTCACCGGGGAAGCCGCTGGTCCCGGGCAACCCGACATTGCCCATGGTGAACAGCATGAACACCGCCGCATACACCGGCATGCGACCCGCCAAGCCGCCGTAGAACGCGATCTCGCGGGTGTGCATGCGGTCATAAACGACGCCGACACAAAGAAACAGCGCGCCGGAAATGACACCATGCGACAGCATCTGGAAAATGCCGCCCTGGATGCCCTGCATGGTCCCGGAGAAAATGCCGAGCGTAACGAATCCCATGTGCGCGACCGACGAATACGCGATCAGCTTCTTCATATCAGCCTGCCGGAACGCCACCAGCGAAGCCCAGATGATGGCGATGACGCTGAGCGCGAACATGAACGGCATAAAAGTGTGCGACGCGTCCGGGAACATCGGCAGCGAGAAGCGCAGGAAGCCGTAGCCGCCCATCTTCAACAAAATTGCCGCCAGCACCACCGATGCCGCCGTCGGCGCCTCAACGTGCGCATCCGGCAACCAAGTGTGCACCGGCCACATCGGCAGCTTCACCGCAAACGAGGCCAAGAACGCCAGCCACAGCCAGATCTGGAGGTCCGGGGCAAAGCGAAATGCCTGCAAGTCCGGAATGCTGGAGGTGCCGGCGATCGAAATCATGACGATGATCGCCACCAGCATCAGCAGCGAGCCAAGCAGCGTGTAGAGGAAGAACTTGAACGCGGCATAGACCCGACGCTCCCCGCCCCACACCCCGATCAGGATGAACATGGGAATGAGGCCGCCCTCGAAGAACAGGTAGAACAGAATGATATCCATCGCGCAGAAGACGCCGATCATCAGCGTCTCCAGCAACAGGAACAGCACCATGTAGCTGGCCACTTGCTTGTCGATCGACCAACTCGCCAGAATGCAGAGCGGCGTCAGAAACGTCGTCAGCAGCACCAGAGCTATGGCCAGGCTATCGACGCCAAGGTGATACGAGAAGCCAAAGGCCCAAGGCATGTTCTCGACCAGCTGAAAGCTCTCGCGTTGGGGGTCGAACGCAGCGAAAGCAAACAGCGAGGCCACAAACGTCGCGATCGTGACGAGCAGCGTGATCAGCCGCACGCCGCGATCAAAGCCGGCGTCCTCTCCGCGCAAAAACGAGCGCGAGGCCAATATCCAAAGCGCACCCGCCGCCGGCAGGAAAGTGACAATGGAAAGAATGGGCCAGCCCTCAAAGCTCATCGGGCCGCCTCCGGATTGGCGCCAATCCAAATCGCGTAGGCGCCGAACGCCACCGCCGCGGCAAGCATCACGAAGCTGTAATGATAGACGAAGCCCGTCTGAAGGCGGCGAAATTGACGAGCCGTGAAACGCGATGCCGCCGCAAAGCCATCGGGACCCAGCCCATCGATGATGCGCATGTCGCCGACCTTCCAGAACAAGTCACCAAGACCGCGCGCGCCGCGCACGAAGATGAAGGTGTAGATCTCGTCAAAATACCATTTGTTATAAAGCAATGCGTGCAGCGGCCCGCCCGCGGCGGCAATGCGCGCGCCAAGACCAGCGTTCCAGAGATAGAAGAAAACCGCGCCAGCAAAGCCCATCGCCGTGACGGTGAAGGGCGCCCAGACCACCCAGGTCGGGGGATGTTCGCCGTGATGCTCCGCCAGCGGCACCGCGCCGCGCCAGAATTCATGGGCGTGCTCGCCCAGAAAATAGGGCGCGAACAGGACGCCCGCCAGCAGCGCGCCGGCGGCCAGCGCGTACAGCGGAACCAGCATGACGCCCGGCGATTCATGCGCCGGCGCCGATCCATCTGCGGGGGCAGGATGATGGTGCTGGCCATGCGTGTCATCGTGGGCGTGATCGCCGGGCGCCGTATGCGGCTGAGCATGGCTTGACGCCGCCGCGATCCCCGCTGGGCCGCGGTAATTGCCCTCGAAAGTCATGAACAGCAACCGCCAGGAATAGAAACTGGTCAGCAGCGCCGCGCTCACGCCGCACCAGAACGCAAATTGCGCGCCGATCGCGTGTGACGCAAAGGCGCTCTCGATAATGGCGTCCTTGGAATAGAAGCCCGCGAAGCCGCCGATACCGGGAATGCCGAAGCCGATCAGCGACAGCGTGCCGACCAACATCACCGCCCAAGTGATCTGCATGTTCTTTCGAACGCCGCCCATGGCCCGCATATCCTGCTCGTGGTGCATGCCGACGATGACCGAACCCGCACCGAGGAACAGCAGCGCCTTGAAGAAAGCGTGCGTAAACAAATGAAACATTGCAGCGTTGTAGGCGCCGACGCCCGCGGCGAAGAACATGTAGCCAAGCTGCGAGCAGGTTGAGTATGCGACGACGCGCTTGATGTCGTTCTGGGCAACGCCCACCGTCGCCGCGAACAGCGCCGTTGTCGCGCCAACGATGGTGACAAACCCCGCCGCGTAGGGCGCAAGCTGATAGAGCGCACCGCATCGGCAAACCATGAACACGCCCGCCGTCACCATGGTGGCGGCGTGGATCAGCGCCGATACTGGCGTTGGGCCTTCCATGGCATCCGGCAGCCAGACGTGCAGAAAAAATTGTGCGCTCTTGCCCATTGCGCCTATGAACAGCAACGCCGAAACCGCCTCTACCGCGCGCACTTGGAATGCGCCCATGCCAAGCATCAAGTCGGGGTGCGCAGCGGCTTGCGCAAACACTTCGTCGTAGCGGATCGAGCCGTACGCGAAGAACGCCGCCATGATACCGAGCGCAAAACCGAAATCGCCGATCCGGTTGACCACGAAAGCCTTTATCGCCGCGTCGTTCGGGGCCTTCTTCGTGAACCAGAAGCCGATCAGCAGATACGAGGCGACGCCGACGCCTTCCCAGCCGAAGAAGAGCTGGAGGAAGTCGTTCGACGTCACCAAGGCCAGCATGGCGAAGGTGAAGAACGACAAATACGAGAAGAAGCGCGCTTTGTCGGGGTCCTCGCGCATGTAGCCAATCGAATAGACATGAACCAGGAACGACACTGTGTTCACGACCACCAGCATAATCACTGACATCGTGTCGATGCGCACGCTCCAGGTGGAGCTGAAGCCGGCGACATCGATAAAGCGGAACAGCTCGATCACCCGTGACGGCGCCTCGCCCCAGGTGTACTGCGCGAAAGTGTAGAGCGAGAGCGCCAGCGCCAGGCCCACCGACGCCGTGGTGACGCCCATGGCGATCTTGTCACCGATCTGCTTTTGCAGCAGGCCCGCGAACGCCGACGCGAACAGCGGCGCCAGAACCAGCAAGGCTTCGTAGGAGAATTCCACGCCTCAGCCCCGCATCTGGTTGATGTCTTCGACGGCGATGCCGCCGCGATTGCGGAAATACGTCACCAGGATCGCAAGCCCGACAGCCGCTTCAGCGGCCGCGACCGTAAGCACGATCATCGCGAAAATTTGACCCTGGATGTTTTGCAAGAACGCCGAGAACGCCACCAAGTTGATGTTGACCGCGAGCAGCACCAATTCGATCGACATCAGAATGATGATGACGTTCTTTCGGTTCACGAAAATGCCGAACACACCGATCGTGAACAGCGCCGCGGCGACGAACAAATAGTGCGAGAGCCCGATTTCCATGACCTACCCTAGCCCCTGGCCAGGACGCACATCCTTCAATTCGACCGCGTCGGCGCGCCGACGGTTCACTTGGGCGTGGATGTCCTGCTTGCGCACGCCGGGGCGGTGGCGGAGCGTCAGCACGATCGCGCCGATCATAGCGACCAACAGCACCAACCCCGCCAATTGGAACAACAACAGATAGTCGGTGTAGAGCACCAGCCCGATTTGCTCCGCGTTGGTGACCGCGCTCTCGCCTTGCGGCGACAGCGCAATCGGCGCGCCCTGCGCCGACATCGCCGCGCTGCCAACCATTGCAAGCTCGCCCAACAGCGCAATCGCCACCAGCGCGCCGACCGGTAGATAATCAAGAAAGCCCTGCTTCAACTCGACGAAATCCACATCAAGCATCATCACCACGAACAAGAACAACACCGCGACAGCGCCGACGTAGACCACCACAAGCAGCATTGCCAAAAACTCAGCCCCCAGCAGAACGAACAGGCCGGCGGAAGTGAAAAATGTGAGAATTAGGAACAGCACCGAGTGCACGGGATTGCGCGACGAGATAACCATCACGGCGGAGGCAACGGCGAGCGCCGAGAACAGATAGAAGAATAGTGCCGCAATCATGTTACCTCCTCACCGGTAGTCCTGGTCGAGTGCCAGGTTGCGGGCGATCTCGCGTTCCCAGCGGTCGCCGTTGGCGAGAAGCTTCTCCTTGGTGAAGAGCAGCTCCTCGCGGGTCTCGGTGGCGAATTCGAAATTCGGGCCCTCGACAATGGCATCGACCGGACAGGCTTCCTGGCATAGCCCGCAATAGATGCACTTCACCATGTCGATGTCGTAGCGAACGGTGCGGCGCGTGCCGTCGTTGCGACGCGGGCCTGCTTCGATGGTGATGGCCTGCGCGGGACAGATCGCCTCGCACAGCTTGCATGCAATGCAGCGCTCTTCGCCATTCGGATACCGGCGCAGCGCATGTTCGCCACGGAAGCGCGGCGAGATCGGACCCTTCTCGAAAGGATAGTTCAGCGTCGG
>JANNFH010000063.1:0-7069 GCA_031379565.1 Alphaproteobacteria bacterium | reverse complement strand
GCTCCCGACCGTATTTGGATGCCACCACATGGGACCGCTTGGGCAAGGGGATAAAGCCCCCCCAATGTGAGCCGATAGGGCCCGCCGGCGTCCCCCCGGCTAACGCCGGCGCGGGCGGGGGGGAGGCGGGCGGTCCATATCGGCTCACCTTGGAGTGTCTTAAGCCGCTGGCCCTAGCGGTCCCTTGTGCTAGCATCCATATCCGTTCGGGAGCGCGTGAGCTCCCGCTGCCTGAGGCTTAGCCGCGGGCGGGCGTTAAGTCCTGGTGCCCCGCTCTACGGGGACCCTCCCGGCTCGACCTCCGCTCCTCAGACCAAGGACATTCCATGAGTGAAATTCTGAAATGGCGCTCGCCCGCCGAGGCCGAGCAAAAGCGCCCTTCGCGCGAGGCGGCGATGGAGGCGGTCCGCACCCTGATCGCCTGGGCCGGCGACGATCCGGCCCGCGAGGGCTTGATTGATACGCCTCAGCGCGTGGTCGATGCTTACCGCGAATGGTTCGGCGGCTACGATCAATGCCCGGGGGAAGAACTCTCGCGCACCTTCGCGGACGTGCAGGGCTATGACGATATGGTGATGCTGAAGCGCATCGACGTGGAAAGCCATTGCGAGCACCACATGGCGCCGTTCCTTGGTAAGGCGTTCGTGGCCTATCTGCCCACCGACAGCGTCGTCGGCATTTCCAAGATCGCCCGCGTGGTGGAAATTTTCGCCAAGCGCCTGCAGACGCAGGAAACCATGACGGCGCAAATCGCCGAAGCGCTCGATGCGGCGCTAAAGCCGCGCGGCGTGGCCGTGCTGATCGACGCCGAACACCAATGCATGTCCACCCGCGGCGTCCACCACAAGGATGTCACCACCGTCACCACGCAATTCACCGGCGCGTTCAAGCACGACGCGGAGCTGCGCGCGCGCTTCATCACGCTGGCCGGTGTGGGCTAAGCGCTAGCGCTCGGCCACATTTTCTTCCGTCATTCCGGACGCGCGGAGCGCGATCCGGAACCTAGGGACCGAGGGACGCACCGCACGCTCCTGGGTTCCGGGTTCGACCTTCGGTCGCCCCGGAATGACGCTCTTGCCTGTGGCAAGCAATTGCGCGCGATGCGTCGCCCATGCACAATTAGCCCCATGCGCGCACCGCTCCTGCTCATCCCCTTCCTGCTCCTCGCCTGCGCCCCGCGCGAGGCGGCGGCGCAGAGTTTCGTGTTGCCGATTCAGTGTTCCGTCGGCGCCGACTGCATTGTGCAGAATTACGCCGACGCCAATCCGCAAACGGGCGTCGCGCAAGATCCGATGTGCGGACCGCTGACCTATGACGGCCATGACGGCCTCGACATCCGCGCGCCGGCGGCGATGGCGCGGCGCGGCGTACGGGTGCTGGCGCCGACGGCGGGCGCAGTGGCCGCAGTGCGCGACGGTGAAGCGGACGGCGCGTTCCTGAGCGGCGGGGCGGCGGCGGTGCAGGGTCGCGATTGCGGCAATGGCGTACGCATCGATTTTGCCGGCGGCTGGTCGAGCCAGCTTTGCCACATGCGCAACGGCTCTATCCGCGTCGCGGTGGGCGACCAGGTCGCGGCGGGCCAAGAGATCGGCTTGGTTGGATTGTCGGGCCACACCGAATTTCCGCACCTGCACTTTGCGCTGCGGCGCGGCGAGACAACGCTCGATCCGTTGACTGGCCGCGCGCTCGCCGCCATCGGCGCTTGCGGCGCGGCGGCGGCGGCGCCCGGCGGGCATTGGTCCGCCGCTGCGCGCTCAGCGCTCTCATACCGTGGTGCGGTTTGGTTTGAAGTCGGCTTCACCGGCATCGCGCCCAGCAACAACGCCGACGCTGAAGCATTGCCCGCGAACGCATCGCGCAACGCACCAGCCTTGGTGTTCTGGGCGCTGGCGTCAGGCCCGCGCAACGGCGACGTGCTCCGGGTGCGGCTCTACGGCCCAGACGGCGCGCTGATCGGCGAAGGCACGCGCAGCCAACCGCGCGACCAGGCGCAGGCTTGGCTATTCGCCGGCCGCCGCACCCCGGCGGGCGGCTGGCCTGCAGGCGCGTATCGTGGCGAAGCCAGCATCGAACGCGGCGGCCGCGTCATCGCCACGCGCAGCGAGGGCCTCAATCTGCGCTGACGGGCTCGCCAGACGCATCCAGGCGCGCGTTCAGCTCAACAAAATATTTACGCACACGCGATGCATTGGCGCCCAGATCCGACATGCCGACGCGGCTGACCGAACGCACGTCAATCCGCGCGCCACCGCCCGCCGGGCGGACGCGCACCACCACGTCATCGATGAAGCCGAACCAAAACGATTGCACGCTCGCTTCGATCCGCCCCGCGGCGGGATCAGTTTCGCCGATGGTCCAGCCTTGCGCGCGCGCCGTTGCCAGCGCCGCTTCGAACGCCGCCTGCGGCGGCGCGGAAGTCTCAATTGGAGCAAGATCGCGAAAGGCTTGGCGTTGCGCTTCATCCACCAGCATATTGGACCAGCGTCCCGAATGAGCGCCGGCGGGAATGCGAACGCCCGCGCGTTCAAGGTTGTTGCCGGCAGGCGTCGCCGCGCGCTCCGCCACGATTGCAGCGGAAAAAGCCGGCGGATCGGCCATATCGGTGCTGATGTCGTGAATCGGCGGCAGGGCTTGCGCGCCCGCACGCACGTAAGCAGCGTAGCCCAAGCCCAGCAACGGAATGATCAGCGCCGCGAGCGCCATGCGCCGGCCCTGGCGCGGCGCGATCACCAGCCCCAGCACCAGCGCAATCACCGCGATCAGAGCCGTGCCGATGAGCAGCAACGGCCCCCAGCCTATCACCATCGTGCCCAAGCCGAAGCGCCAATCAATGATGTGGAATCTTGAGCCAAGCGCAGCGAAGACGAAATAGAGCGGAATGAAGAGCGAAACCGCCAGCGCCGCGCGTGCCAGCACATCACGAAACTTGCCCACGAGCATCCCCCACTTGGACCGCCGGCATCCTGCCGACATCCTTTTTTCTGCCGGCTGGAAACCGGCGGTCCTGCTATTCCGCCGCTTGCGCGCTCGGCAAGACGTAATCCTTGAACATCTCCCGCAGCGCCAGCTTGTTGATTTTACCGGTGGCGCCGAGCGGGATTTTTTCCGTCAGCACAACGTCGTCCGGCATCCACCATTTAGCGATCTTGCCTTCCAGGTGCGCAAGCAATTGCGCCTTGGTGGGCGCCGCACCGGGCTTGGGCTCGATGATCAGCAGCGGGCGCTCGTCCCATTTCGGGTGCCGGACGCCGATTACGGCAGCGCAGGCGACGCCCTCGGCGCAAACGGCGATGTTCTCGATGTCGATCGAGGATATCCACTCGCCGCCGGATTTGATCACATCCTTGGCGCGGTCAGTGATTTGCATGTAGCCGAGTTCGTCGATGGTGGCGACATCGCCGGTATCGAAAAAACCGTCGGCTTCGAGGCACTCGCCATTGGCGTTGCGCGCGCCGGCGTTTTTGAAATAGGCCCGCGACACGGCAGGCCCGCGCACCATCAGGCGCCCGAACGCCTTGCCGTCGTGAGGCTTCTCCACGCCGGTATCGTCGACGATTTTCATCTCGACACTGAACAGCGCCCGGCCCTGTTTCAGCTTGGTCTTGATCTGAGTTTCGCGGTCGGCGGCCACGGTTTCGGACAGCAATTTTCCAATCGTGCCGATCGGGCTCATTTCGGTCATGCCCCAAGCGTGGACCACCTCAACGCCGTAATCGTCCTCGAACGCGCGCAGCACGTTCTCCGGCACTGCCGAGCCGCCGATGGCGACGCGCTTAAGGGTCGTCGGTCGTGAGTTTGTTTCGCGAAGATAATTGAGCAGCATCAGCCATACTGTCGGTACCGCCGCGGTGAAGGTCACCTTCTCGGTTTCCAGCAATTCGTAGACGCTGGCGCCGTCAAGCTTGGCGCCTGGCATCACCAGCTTTGCGCCGCACATCGGCGCAACGAAGGCGATGGCCCAGGCGTTGGCATGGAACATCGGCACCACCGGCAGCACCACGTCATTGGCGCCGGCGCCGAAGCAATCGGTCTGGTTGGCGGCAAGCGCATGGAGCATGTTGGAGCGATGCGAGTAGAGCACGCCCTTGGGATCGCCGGTGGTGCCTGACGTATAGCAAAGACCGCAAGCCGTGTGCTCGTCGAACCCGCCCCATTGGGCCTCTTGCGCTTGGAAGGCGATGAAATCCTCGTAAGCGATCGCGCCCGGCAATGGGGTCTTGGGCATGTGATCGCGATCGGTGAGGATGACGTAGGTAGTGACGCTCTTCAGAAGCGGCGCAATTTTCTCGATTGCCGGTACAAAGGTGAGATCGAGGAACAGTATTTTGTCCTCGGCGTGGTTGATGATCCAGGCGATCTGCTCGGGGAAAAGCCGCGGGTTCACGGTGTGCAACACTGCGCCCATGTTCATCGCGCCGTACCAGACTTCCATGTGCCGGTCGGTATTCCAGGCCAAGGTGGCGACACGGTCTCCCAGGCGTACGCCACTGGCGCGCAGCGCGTTGGTGACTTGCTTGGCGCGGCCGTGAATGGCGCCATAGGAGCTCCGCGTAATCGCCCCTTCGATGCTGCGCGTCACCACTTCGCGGCGGGGAAAATTATCCCGCGCGTGATTCATGATCTTATCGACCGTTAGCGGCCAGTCTTGCATCAGACCTAGCATGGGGTCTGGACCTCCCTGAATATGTCTTTGGCGGCGATGTTAGGCACAGGCGTGCTTTCCCGCAAAGGGGTCATGGATAGAGCCGGTGCTTGCTCCAGGGCGCCGCGGGCTCGGCGCGCTCGAACACCAGCCGGTCATGCAAGCGAAACGGGCGGTCGCGCCAGAACTCGATCGCCAGCGGGACGAGCCGATAGCCGCGCCAGTAAGGCGGACGGGGTACCTGGCCGATTCCGAATTTCAAAGCGAACTCCGCCACGCGCTTCTCCAACGCCAGCCGGTCCGGCAACGGGCGCGATTGCTCGGACGCCCATGCGCCGATGCGGGCGCCGCGATCGCGGCTCTGGAAATAGGCGTCGGCTTCCTCGTCTGAAACCGATGCAATCGGCCCGCGCAGCCGCACTTGGCGGCGCAGGCTCTTCCAATAAAAACAGAGCGCCGCCTGCGGATTGGCGCCGAGCTGCACCCCCTTGGCGCTCTCCGAATTGGAGTAAAAAGTGAAACCCGCTGGGCCAAAATCCTTCAGCAGCACCATGCGGACGTCGGGCGCGCCGGCCGCATCGGCGGTGGCGAGCGCCATGGCATTGGGATCGTTCGCCTCCTTTTCCTTGGCGTGCCCGAACCAATCGGCAAACAAGGCCAAAGGCGCCTCGCTCGCGAAGAATTCCGAATCGTCCGGCGGCGGAGGCGCGGCTGGATCGTAATTGGGCGAAGGTGGGATCAGTTCGTCTGCGGACAATTCCTGGGCTCCCCTGCGCACTTTCTGGGCCGCGACATTCATACCACGTCCATTCGCTGCATCCGAGAGCGCGCTCGGCCGCATCCAAGGTCAAAAGGGGGGCATCATGCGTATCGCCGCTTCTGCGCTCATCTTCGGCCTTATCGCCTGTCAGACTGCGCCCGCACCCACCCTGCCCTTCTACCAGTTGAACGACCTGACCGGCGCGTACACTGCCCTCTATGACCGCACCCTAGGCATGGGGAGCGACGCGCGCGTCGCCGCTTTCAGGGCCGAAATCGCGCCGCTCTTTCCCGGCTTCTTCGAACCAGGCCGGCCAGGCGCGCCCGCGACGCAAGAGCGCCTCGACGCCCGCATCGCGCGGTCGTTCGAAGTTTTCCCAGATATCCGCCAGGGCTACACCAGCAAAGCCGCGCACTTCGCCGAAAACCTTGACCCCGCGCTAGACTCTTTCCGGCTCGCCTTCCCAGACATGGCGCCGATTGGCGATATCTACCTCATCAACAGCCTCGGTGAAATGGATGGAGGCGACCGCGAGATTGACGGGCGCTCCTATTTTGTATTTGGCGCCGATGTGATGGCCCAAGCGCACAGCTTTGATGACGAGACGCCGTTCTTCCATCATGAATTGTTTCACGTCTATCACCGGCAATTTTTCACCGGCTGCGGCGACGCGATGTGGTGCAATCTGTGGCAAGAAGGCCTGGCCGTCTATGCCGCGTCCCGCCTCACTCCCGACGCGACAGACGGTGAATTGCTGCTGAATTTCCCCGAGCCGATCCGCGCCGCAGTGGATTCTCACTTGGCCGAGGCCGTGTGCGAAACCCGCACGCGGCTCGACTCAACTTCCGAGGACGCCACCGCCGCCTTGTTCAGTTTCCAACGTCTCAACCAAAACCTACCGCCGCGTTTCGCCTATTATGTGGGCTACCTCGTCGCACACGAGGCGGCGGGCGCCCATTCGCTCGCCGAGCTTGCGCATCTCTCGAAGGAAGAAGCGCGAATCGTGGTCGAAGCGGCGCTGGCAGCTCTCGCTCCGTGCGCCTGATCACGGCGCGCGCGCCTACGCTCGCCCGACCCGTTTGATCTCCCATTCGAGCTCGACCCCGTGCTTTGCCAAAACGGCGGCGCGTACCTCTTCGCCGAGGCCCTCAATATCGGCGGCGCGCGCTTGGTCGGTATTGATCAGGAAATTGGCGTGCTTCTCGCTCACCTGAGCGCCGCCGCGGCGGGCGCCCCGCATGCCCGCCTCATCGACCAGCTTCCAGGCGGAGAGCTTTTCTCCCGATTGCAAGGTCGGATTCTTGAACGTCGAGCCGCCGGTTCTTTCGCGGATCGGCTGGCTGCCTTCGCGCCGGGCGCTAATTTCAGCCATGCGCGCGTTGATGGCGGCGGGAACGTCGGAAGTTCCTTGAAACGTAGCGTCGAGGAAAATCAGATCAGGCGGCAGCGCGTTATGACGATAAGTGAAGCCGAATTCCGACGCCGCGACGCTTAGTGTTTCGCCCGCGCGCGTCAGCACATTCGCTTCCACCAGCGCGTCCTTGGTCTCCCGCCCGTAGCAGCCCGCGTTCATGGTCAACGCGCCGCCGACCGTGCCGGGCACGCCGATGTAGAATTCAAGCCCGGCGATCCCCGCCTTGGCGGCGCCTTTCGCGAGCATGGAATCG
>JANNFH010000027.1:0-2021 GCA_031379565.1 Alphaproteobacteria bacterium | reverse complement strand
GCGCTTGGCCAAGGCTTCGTCGAATTGCCCATCAGCGCGCGCCACGCCGACCTCGCCGCGCGCTTGCCGAGCGCGCACAAAGACCCATGGGACCGCGTCTTGGCAGCGCAGGCAATCACCGAGAGTATGACTATCGTCACCCGCGACCCACGCATCGCCGCGCTCGGCGCGACGGTGTTGTGGTGAGTGGCATGGGGTCGAAACGCTGACGCGACCCCTGGTGACGCGTTGACGAATCTTCCTTCCAACCCTTCGCTGACGCGCACGATGATGTCTAAGTGATCACCCAACCCAAGGATGACCAAGGCGGTGCCTGTCAGCGCCAGCACAACTGCGAGGCCCAGCGAATAGTGCATATACAGACGCTCCGACCGCGCCTTTTGGGCAATTGCTGTGGTGACCACGTCATACTGCTGCATTTTGAGCGCCTCAGGCCAAGTGCATCAGAACCCGCATTGGGGCTGAGGGGGAAAATCGTCTCCACATTGACTTTTCACCCGAATTCCTCCACCTCCCCACTGTCCGTTGTGCGCGCCGAGAGGGCGTGCGCCCTTTCCGCTGACGCCGCCCTGACAAGGGATAAGTCTCGTTCGGAGACGATGCCGGCCAAAGCGCCAACCCCAGCCGCGAACCGCTCTCACCTCGTGACGAGCGGGTTTTGCGCAAAGTGAGATTAAATGAGTTCTGATACTGCGCCACACGGCGCCCAAGCTGGCGAAAGCCAAAACACCCCCGCCATCACATTCGACGATCTGGGCCTCAGCCCCGAGACGCTGCGGGCCGTGCACGAGGGCGGCTACAACACCCCCACCCCGATCCAGGCCCAGGCCATCCCGATCGTGCTGCAAGGGCGCGACGTGCTCGGCATCGCCCAGACCGGCACCGGCAAGACCGCCGCGTTCGTGCTGCCGATGATCGACATCCTGGCCGCCGGCCGCGCCCGCGCGCGCATGCCGCGCACGCTCATTCTGGAGCCCACACGCGAGCTTGCCGCGCAAGTCGCTGAGAATTTCGACAAATACGGCAAATACCAAAAGCTCACCAAAGCGCTGCTGATCGGCGGCGTCTCGTTCGGGGATCAGGACGCCTTGCTGGCGCGCGGCGTTGACGTACTGATCGCCACGCCGGGGCGCCTGCTCGACCATTTCGAGCGCGGCAAGCTTTTGCTCACCGGCGTGCAAGTGATGGTGGTCGATGAAGCCGACCGCATGCTCGACATGGGCTTCATCCCCGACATCGAGCGCATTTTCAAACTGACGCCGTTCACCCGCCAGACGCTGTTTTTCTCCGCCACCATGCCGCCGGAGATCACCCGCCTGACGCAAGCATTCCTGCACAACCCCCAGCGCATCGAAGCCACTCGGCCCGCCACGGTCGTCGCCACCATCGAGCAGCGCATTATTCCGTTGCCGAGCGGCGATCCGCGCACCCGCCGCGCCGCTCTGCGTGCGGCGATGACCAGTGTGAACGTCCGCAACGGCATCATCTTCTGCAACCGCAAGACCGACGTCGATGTCGTCGCGCTGAGCTTGAAACGCCACGGCTTTAACGCCTCGCCTATTCACGGCGACCTCGAACAAAGCCTGCGCACCAAAACGCTTGACCGCTTCCGCTCCGGCGAATTGCAGTTCCTGATCGCCTCTGATGTGGCCGCGCGCGGGCTCGACATTCCCGACGTCAGCCACGTCTTCAATTACGAACCGCCGCGCCACGCCGAGGATTATGTCCACCGCATCGGCCGCACCGGACGCGCCGGCAAGCAAGGCGCCTCGTTCACACTGACGGGCCCGAGCGATTCAAAAAGCATCGCCGCCATCGAGCAATTGACCGGCATGAAGATCGTCGCCGCCGAAATTCCGGGCGTGCCCACCGAGGCCATCGGTGATCCGCGCGACAGCGGCGGGCGCGGGCGCCGCGCGGAGGAATTGAAGCAGCAACGCTCACGCGGCGTCCGGGGCAAGAAAGACCGCTTCATGAAGCGCGATAGCGACCGGCCCACGGCCGCCACAGAACCGGCGGCG
>JANNFH010000470.1:0-20326 GCA_031379565.1 Alphaproteobacteria bacterium | reverse complement strand
CTGGTGCGTTCGGAAAGCGGGAACGAGCTGCGCAAACCGAGCCCTGTCGATTGGTTTTCGAACGACGACTGGCTCAAGAAATCGGTGCGTAGCGTATAGAGATCGAATCCCGCCGCCAGATCGCGGCCCAAGAACCGCGGCTCGGTGAAGCGAATGTCCACCTGCTGGCGTTGCGAACTTGTCGAGGCACGCAAGCGCAGGAATTGTCCCCGGCCGCGCAGGTTTCGCTCGGTGATCGAGACGTCGAACAGGAGATTTTCCGTGGAGGAAAAACCAGCCGCGAACGCGAGTTCGCCAGTCGATTCCTCTTCCACCGTGACGGTTACGACCGAGCGGTCCGGCAGCGAGCCCGGCGCTTCTTCAACGGTCACATCGTGGAAGAAACCCAGCGATCGGATGCGCTGGCGTGAGCGGTCAAGCAGCACGCGATTGAACGCGTCACCTTCATTGACGCGCAATTCACGCCGGATAACGCGATCAACCGTTCTGTTGTTGCCGACGATATCGATCCGCTCAATGAAAACGCGCGGGCCCTCATTGACCTCAAAAGTGATGTTGACGACGCGGCTCTGTGCGTCGCGCTCGATATTTGGTGTGATGTCGATGTTGGCGTAGCCAACCGTTCCGGCCACATACGTCATGGCGTCGATGGCGTCTTCGACCAGATCGCCTTTGAATACAGCGCCTTGGCGAATCGGTACCGCCGCCAACAGCATTTCGGCTGGCAGACGATCAAGCTGTGTCTCTACCCGCACTTCGCCGAACTCGTAGCGCACGCCTTCATCGACCGTGAAGGTGATAAAGAAATCGCGTTGGTCTGGCGTTAGTTCGGCAACCGCGGAGACGACACGAAAATCAGCGTACCCCCGGTTGTTGTAATATTGGCGCAGCTGTTCGCGATCATATTCAATCCGGTCGGGATCGTAATTGTCGTTGCTCGAAAAGAAGTTCCACCAGCTCGATTCTGCCGTGACCACGGCGTCCCGCAAGGTGCGGTCGGAATACACCTGATTGCCGATAAAGTTGACGTCTCTAACCCCGGTAACTGGGCCCTCATCGACTTCGAAAATCAGGTCGACGCGGTTTTGATCCAGTTCGCGAACCTGAGGCGTGATTTGCGCGGCGAAATGGCCGGTGCGGCGATACACTTCGATGATGCGCTGAACGTCGCCTTGCGCGCGCGCCGGAGTGAACACTGAGCGCGGGCGTGCCTGCACTTCGTTTTCCAGATCATCTTCCTTGAGCGTGTGAAGGCCCTCGAAGATCACGCGGTTGATGATCGGGTTTTCAATAACAGAAACAACGAGGTCACCGTCACGTTGCTCGATCTGCACGTCGGCGAACAAGCCGGTGGCGAACAGCGTCTTCAAGGAAAGGTCAATGCGTTCGGGGTCGAACGTTTCGCCGGGATGGACCAAAAGGTAGGACGAGACGGTCGAGGCTTCGATGCGTTGGTTGCCCTCAACCAACACCCGGCGAATTGTCGCTCCGGGCAATATTTGTTGCGGCGCGGAGCTCGCACCGGGCTGTTGGTTATCATCCTGAGCAAAGGCGTCTGGCGCCAAGCCAAGCAGGGCGCCTGCCCCCGCTCCCACCGTAGCGACGCAGCTCACCGCGCTCACCACGACATCCCGCAGAACCCGCTTCATCAAGCCCTCGACGCTCCGGCGCTCCCCAGCGCCGCGGTTTAAAGAGCCCATCCTTAGGTCAAAAACAAGGACGGGGCGCTGTTAGCCCTGTGACCCGGCCAGCTGCCGGGTAATGTCATTCCAAGTCGCAAAGAGAAACAAGCTAGCCATCACGGCGAAACCCGCCCGATAGGCCCATTCCTGGGCCGCCGGTGGAAGCGGCTTGCCTCCGCGCAACGCTTCGATGGCGTAGAACAACAAGTGCCCGCCGTCGAGGATGGGAATCGGCAACAAATTGACGATGCCCACGGCTACCGAAAGCATCGCCGCCAGTCCCAGCAGGCTGAGGGCCAGCGTCCCGATCCGCCCTCCCGGCCCACTGTCTGGGCCGTTCAAAGAAGCGGAGGCGACTTGCCCTGAGACGTTGAGGATCCCCAGCGGGCCCGCGATCTGATCGCCCGAAGCGCGGCCCGCGAAGATGCTGGCGACATAAGCGCCGGTCTGCGCGACCATGTCCCAGGTGCGCGCACCGCCCTCGCCGAGCGCCTTGAGCGGCCCGATGCGCTCGAACTGGCGGAGGTCTGTTTGATGCCCGACGCCGAGCATGCCGACCTGCGTGGCCTCGTCGAGCCGGGGAGTCACATTCAGCGTCAATTGGGCGGCGCCGCGGCGAACCACCAAATCCAATTCCTGACCAGCTGAAACCGCGACAATCCGTTGCAGCTCAACAAAATCAGCGACACCGCTGCCGCCTGCGGTGAGGATAATGTCGCCAGGTTGCAGACCGGCGGAAGCGGCTGGCGACAGCGGTGATACCGTATCGACGCGGGCGACGTCGCGCCCAATTACGAACGCGAGCAGCGCAAACGCGGCGATGGAGAACATGAAATTTGACACCGGCCCCGCCGCGACGACGAGCGCGCGCGTCATCAACGACTGGGCGTGAAACAGGCCTTTGCGGCGGGCTTCTGCTTTCGCGATGGGATCGTTGATTTGTTCGATGGGCGCCATCGACATGGCATCGGCGTCATCGGCGAACTTTACGTACCCGCCAAGCGGTAGCGCGCCGATCTTCCATTGCACGCCGTGCTTGTCGCGCCAGCCGAGGATAGTTTTGCCGAAGCCAATTGAGAAGGTGTCGATCGCCACCTTGAGCCAGCGCGCCGATTGAAAATGCCCAAACTCATGCACGAACACGACGATGCTGAGCACCAGGATGAACGACCCGCCGTAAATCAGGATGTTCTGGAGCAGATCAAGCATTCGCGCGCTTCCTCCGGCCCGTTCGGGGCTTTTGTTTGACTTAAGCCGCGGCGAGCCTGATCGCAATCCGCCCAGCGGCGCGCCGAGCGGCAGCGTCCACTGCCTGGACCTCCTCAAAAGACGAGGGCGTTTTTGACATCAAGGCAGGTTCGCAATCCCCTAAAGCCGCCACAGCTTCTTCAACCACGCGAAAAATGGCCAAAAAGCCTATCCGTTCTCGCAAAAATGCTTCGACCGCCACCTCATTCGCCGCGCTCAGCGCCGCCGCGTGGGCCGGCCCTGCCTGGAGGGCGGCCCGGGCCAAAGCCAAACAAGGAAAACGCACCTCATCTGGAAGCTCGAAGGTGAGCGCACCGAGGGTGGCCAGGTCCAGCCTGGCGGTGGCGATTTCGGCTCGATCCGGCCAAGCCAAGGCGAAGGAGATTGGGATGCGCATATCCGGCGCACCCATCTGGGCCAGCACCGAGCCATCGGCGTAGTGCACAAGGCTGTGGACAATGGATTGGGGGTGAATGAGCACCCCGATACGGGCCTCAGAGACCTCAAACAGGTAGGCCGCCTCGATAAGCTCGAGCCCCTTGTTCATGAGCGTAGCGCTATCGACCGAGATTTTCGCGCCCATCGACCAATTGGGGTGCGCGCACGCCTGGGCGGGCCCGGCGCGGGCCATCGCCGCCATGGTCCAGGTCCGGAATGGGCCGCCTGAGGCCGTCAGCGTCAGCCGATCGACGCGTGCGGGGTGAGAGAGTACCTGGAAAATGGCGTTGTGCTCGGAATCCACCGGTAAAAGCTTGGCCCCGCTGTCAGCGGCTGCCTTTAGAAACAGCGGCCCGGCGCAGACCAGGCATTCCTTGTTGGCGAGTGCCACCAACGCCCCGCGGCGCACCGCGGCGAGCGTCGGGGCCAGCCCAGCTGCGCCGACAATCGCGGCCATGACCCAATCCGCCGGCCGCGACGCCGCCTCTTGCAGCGCCGAGGGCCCCGCACCGGTTTCAACCTCGAGCCCGGCCGTCGCCGCGCGCAACGGCGCCAACAAAGCAGGTTCGGCAATGGCGGCGAAGCGCGGCTGCAAACGGCGGCAGGCGTCCGCGAGGGCCGCAACATTGCGTCCGCCGGTAATCGCTTCGACGGGAATGGAAACGCCCCGAGCGCGAAGCTCTTCGATCACCTCGATGGTCGAGCGGCCGACTGACCCGGTCACGCCGAGTATCGTCACGCTGCGCCCCGCGGCGCTCACAGGCCTCGTCCAATCAAAGTTGCAGAAAACCCCGGCCAAGCGGACAACACCGCGCCGCTCAGCAAGGTCGCCGCCATCAATCCGTCAATGCGGTCCAAGACGCCACCATGGCCAGGGATCAGTTTGCTCGCGTCTTTCACGCCAAATCGCCGTTTCAGAAATGATTCAAAAAGATCGCCCATCAGCCCGGTGAAAGCGAGAGCCGAGCCAATTCCGAACCAAAGCCAATGCAGCGACGGCGCGGCCGCGAAGCTCGCGCCCAATCCGTATCCGGCAGCGCCGCCCGCGAGCACCCCCGCGACAATGCCTGACCAAGTTTTGTTGGGCGAAAGCCCGGCTGCAACCTTGGGGCCGCCGATGATTTTGCCGGCAAAGTAGGCAAAAATGTCAGCCGCCCAGATCGCGGCGAACAAAGTGAGCACAGTTTCCAGCCCTTCGGGTGTTCGGTCTCGCAACCACACGAAAACCGCCGCCGGTAGGCCGATATAGAGCGCGCCCCCGGCCGTCTCCACCACGCCACGCAAGCCTTTCCGGCGAAGCGCCGACAATGCCGAGCACAACGCTAGCCAAACAACGCCCCAGGCAAGCTCGCGCCAACTTGCGAACATTACGGCGCCCAATGAGCCCGTCAGCGCGAACACAAAGGCGAGACTTGTGGCCTTTGGTTCGCTCATCCGCGCCCATTCGTAACTCATGGCCACCACGGCTGCGCCGGCGGCTGCGGCCAGCCATGGCCCGCCGAGCCACGCTGCACCGAGACCGCCGGCGGCCAGCACCAAGCCCGACGCGACGCGCGCACCGAGGTCGGACCAGTCGCGCCGCTCGGCGTTTTCTTCGGCGGAGGTAGGTTTGCTCAAGGTCAGAGCGGGCCCGGCTCGGCGGCGCCGAAGCGCCGCTCGCGGCGGCGATATTCCTCGATTGCAGCCTCGAGGGCGCTCTTGTCGAAATCCGGCCACAGCACATCGAGGAACACGAGTTCGGCGTACGCCGCTTGCCAGAGCATGAAATTTGACAATCGGAGTTCGCCCGATGTTCGCACTAGAAGATCCGGCGGCGGCAATCCGGCGGTGTCAAGATA
Organism: Alphaproteobacteria bacterium; assembly: GCA_031379565.1. GTDB lineage: Bacteria > Pseudomonadota > Alphaproteobacteria > Caulobacterales > Aquidulcibacteraceae > Vitreimonas. Next base: position 15,120 of record JANNFH010000470.1, on the reverse strand, counting down.
GCGCTCGAAGCGTTCGGGCGTCACTTCGCCAGGCGCAATTTTGCCCGCTACCAAATCTTCCGCCAGCCGCCGCGCCGCACGCGCAATTTCATCCTGGCCGCCATAATTGAAAGCAATGGTGAGATTGAGTTGCTCATTGCCGGCGGTCTTGGCCTCGGCGCGCTCGATGATTTCGGCAATGTCTCCCTGGAGGCCATAACGCTCGCCGATGACGCGAATGCGCACGCCTTCGCGCGCCAAGCGGTCCAAATCGTGCGCCACGTAAAGACGCAGCAGATCAAACAGCGCGCTCACCTCCTCGGCGGGGCGACGCCAGTTCTCGGTCGAGAAGCCGAACACAGTGAGGTAACGCACGCCAAGTTCGCCAGCGGCTTCGACAGTGCGTCGCAGCGCTTCAACCCCTTCGCTATGGCCAAACGTGCGGGGGCGTGCGCGCAGCTTCGCCCACCGACCGTTGCCGTCCATGATGATGGCGATGTGACAGGGCGTCCGTTGAGCTGAAGGAGAAGCGGCAGGTTGAGCCATTAGGCGAACAATCGCACAGGCATCAGACCTGCGTGATCTCCTCTTCCTTGTGCCGCAGGGAATCGTCGATTTTCTTGACGTGATCGTCGGTCGCCTTCTGCACTTGCTCGCCAAATTTCTTGTGTTCGTCCTGGCTAATAGCGTGGTCTTTTTCGAGCTTCTTCAGCTGATCCATCGCGTCGCGCCGCACATTGCGCACCGCCACGCGCGCATGCTCGGCATATTTCGCCGCCACCTTAGCGAGTTCGGTACGGCGCTCGCCGGTGAGCGGCGGGATCGGCACCCGCAGGGTCTGGCCGTCCATGATCGGATTGAGCCCCAGATTGGCGGAGCGGATCGCCTTGTCCACGGCGCTGACGACAGCTTTGTCCCATACCTGCACCGAGATCATGCGCGGCTCCGGCACGGTGACACTGGCGACCTGGATCAGGGGCGACATCGAGCCATAAGCTTCCACCTGCACCGGATCGAGCAAGGTTGCCGAGGCGCGCCCGGTGCGCAGGCCGCCGAACTCGTGCGCGAGGGCGTTCAACGCGCCATCCATACGCTTGGTATAATCTTCGAGTTTGAACGCCTGTGGTGCAGCCATGGCCTCGTTCCTTAGTCGCTAATGGTGGTGCAAACGCCGCGCCCGGCGAGCACGTTGGCGAGCCCGCCATGTTCGCGGATCGAGAACACGACGATGGGCACGCTGTTGTCGCGCATCAAGGCAATGGCGGAGGCGTCCATCACTTTGAGATCGCGCGCCAACACTTCGTGATAGGTCAGCCGGTCGTAGCGGGTGGCCTTCGGGTCCTTTTTAGGGTCTGCCGAATAGACCCCGTCGACGCCCGTGCCTTTAAACAGCGCGTCGCAACCCATCTCGGCGGCCCGCAAGGCGGCGGCGGTGTCGGTGGTGAAAAACGGAGTGCCGGTGCCGGCGGCGAAAATGACGATGCGACCCTTCTCCATGTGCCGCATGGCGCGTCGGCGCACGTAAGGCTCGCATACGGTCATCATCGGAATGGCGGAAAGCACGCGCGCGTCGCCGCCTTGGCCCTCGATGGCGTTTTGCATAGCGAGGGCGTTCATCACGGTCGCCAGCATGCCCATGTAATCGGCGCTGGCGCGCTCCATGCCCTTGGCCGCGCCTTGCATGCCGCGAAAAATGTTGCCCCCGCCGATGACGAGGCACATTTCCGTGCCCGCGCGCGAGGCTTCGATGACTTCGGCGGCAATGCGGCTGCAGACGTCGACATCGATACCGTATTGCCCGTCGCCCATCAGGGCTTCACCGGAAATCTTTAACAGCACACGGGCGTAGCGGCGCGGGACGGGTTGCGGCTTGGCGTCGGCGAGGTTCATGGGCGAGCAATACGCCTCCGCCGGCGCCGGCGCAAAGTTTTCCGGCGGCGGCGAAGGCGTTTTTGTGTGGGTTAGCTCTGGCCCGACAGCGCCGCGACTTCCGCGGCGAAGTCATCGGCTTTCTTGGCGACGCCCTCGCCGACGGCGAAACGAACAAAGCCCTTAACGCTGACCGGCGCGCCGGCCGCCTTGGCGGCATCCTTGACGGCGGCCTCGACGGTCTGTTCGGGATTGAACACGAACGCTTGCTTCAGCAGCACCGATTCCTCGAAGAATTTGCGCAGCCGCCCGTCCAGCATCTTCTCAATCACCTGCTCGGGTTTGCCTTGGGCCTTGGGGTCTTCCTTGATCTGCTCGACCAGCACCGCCTTTTCGCGGGCGATGCGCTCGGCGGGAACATCGGCTTCCGAGAGGGCGATTGGGTTGGTGGAGGCGATGTGCATGGCCACCTTTTTGCCGATCTCCATCAAAGCCGCCTTGTCGCCGCTTGATTCCAGCGCCACCAGCACTCCGATCCGGCCCATATTGTCAGCAACCTTGTTGTGAACGTAAGGCGCGACGACGCCCTCCCCGACCGAGATCACCGCCGAACGGCGAAGCGTAATATTCTCGCCGATAGTGGCGATCAGATTGGTGATCTGCTCGGCGACCGTGCCGCCGCCGGGAATAGGCTTGGCCAGCAGCGCTTCGTGGCTGTCGGCGTCGAGCGCCAATTGGGCGTAGACAATCGCCGCCTTCTGGAAGTCGGCATTGCGTGCGACGAAATCAGTTTCCGAATTAAGCTCCACCAAAGCCGCGCGATTGCCCGCGACTTCGACCGCCACCAAGCCCTCGGCGGCTGCGCGTTCTGCCTTCTTAGCGGCCTTGGACAAGCCCTTCGCGCGCAGCCAATCGACCGCCGCCTCCAGATCGCCGTTGGTTTCGCTCAGCGCCTTCTTGCAATCCATCATGCCGACGCCAGTTTTTTCGCGCAGGCCCTTGACCAGCGCAGCGGTGATATCCGCCATGTCCGTACTCCTGTTGCTTCCGCGCGCACTCAGCAAAGTGTGTAGCGGTTTTGCGTCCTGGTGCGCGCAAACTAGGGGTTTGCGTCAGTAATTGGCGCCAGTGGGGCCATCCATCGGGCTTTCCACCGGCACGTGCTCTCGCTCGCGCGCGCGTTCAACAGCGGCGAGCGCCGCTTCGCGCGGGGGCGCAGCCGAGGCGCCTATATCGGCGCCGCCGCGCACTTGGTTCTCTGTGAGCCCGTCGAGCACGGAATCGGCGATCAGATCGCAATAGAGCTGGATCGCGCGGGCGGCGTCGTCATTGCCTGGAATTGGGTAGGTGACTTCGTCCGGATCGCAATTGCTATCGATGACGGCGACTACCGGAATGCCGAGTTTCTTGGCTTCCTTGATAGCGATAGCTTCCTTGTTGGTGTCGATCACGAACATCAGGTTCGGGATGCCGCCCATCGCCGCAATGCCGCCGAGCGAGCGGTCGAGCTTATCGCGTTCGCGCGTCAGATTGAGGATTTCCTTCTTGGTCAAGCCCGTCGGCGCATCGGCGCCCACAAGGCCTTCCAGTTCGCGCAAGCGCGCGATCGATTTTGACACCGTCTGCCAATTGGTCAGCGTGCCGCCGAGCCAGCGCGAGTTCACATAATACTGAGCACAGCGTTGTGCCGCGGCCTTGATGTGATCGGCAGCCTGGCGCTTGGTGCCGACAAACAGCACCCGCCCGCCGCCGGCGGCTATCTCGCGCACCTTTAGCAGCGCCTGGTGCAGAAGCGGCACCGTTTGCGACAGATCGAGAATGTGGATGTTGGACTTCTGGCCGAAGATGAAGCGATCCATCTTCGGGTTCCAACGGTGGGTCTGGTGACCAAAGTGCGCGCCAGCTTCCAAGAGCTGACGCATGCTGAATTCAGGCAGCGCCATAAGTTCCGTTCCTTTTCCGGTTTGCCGCCACGGGAGAACCCAAGAGAAAGACCCTTGGACCGGATGGAGGAAACGGTCGCTTTCAGACCGCCCCGCCGCTCCCGCGTGCGAAGTGAGGGCGGGATATAGGCTGGCGCCCCGGCCGGTGCAACAGGGGCCCTTGCCTGGACCGCCGCCGGCTTAGGCCCTAAACGGAGCGCCTTTGGCGGCTGGCGGGAAAGAGACATATATGAAGCGCGTAGCGATTGTTGGGGCGGGCCATATCGGGTCGACCATTGCCGCTCTGCTGGCGGGCGCGGGCGATTACGACGTGCTGGTGCTGGACCGCAATCAGGCGGCGCTCAGCGGCGTGCGCCAGGGAGACCGGGTGTCCACTCGCGCGGCAGACGTCTCAGATCCCGCCGCACTGCGGGACGCTCTCAAGGGCGTCTACGCCGTGATCAGCGCTGCGCCCTTTCACTTGACCACCAAGATCGCCGACGCGGCAATCGCGTGCGGCGCCCATTATCTCGACCTGACCGAGGACGTCGAAAGCACCCGCTACGTTCAAAAACTGGCCCAGAGCGCCAAGACCGCGCTCATCCCACAATGCGGCCTGGCGCCGGGTTTCGTTTCGATTGCCGCGTACGAGCTTATTCGCCGCTTTGATAAGGTCCGCGACGTGCGCTTGCGTGTCGGCGCGTTGCCGCAATTCCCCTCGAACGCGCTCGGCTACAATCTCACTTGGAGCACCGAGGGACTGATCAACGAATATTGCGAACCGTGCGAAGCCATCGTCGAGGGCGTGCGCACGCTGACCACGCCGCTGGAAGAGTGCGAAGAACTGAAAATCGATGGCGTCGCCTATGAAGCGTTCAATACGTCTGGCGGGCTCGGCACATTATGCCAGACGCTGGAAGGCAAAGTGACCAATCTCAACTACCGCACCATGCGCTATCCAGGCCATGCCGCGATCATGAAAGCGATGCTGAACGATCTGCGCTTGCGCGAACCGGGCCGGCGCGGCCTGCTCAAGGACATCTTCGAAGGCGGCCTCCCGCAGACCATGCAAGATGTCGTGGTGATCTTCGTCACCGTGAGCGGCTGGCGCGGCGGCAGGCTCATGCAGGACACCTATACCAACAAGGTCTACGCTCGCGAGATCGACGGGATCATGATGAGCGGCATCCAGATTACCACGGCCGGGAGCGTTTGCGCCGTGCTCGATTTGCTCACGCACGGCCAATTGCCAGCCGCCGGCTTCGTGCGCCAGGAGGACGTGACGCTGCCGGCTTTCCTGGAAAACCGCTTCGGCGCCCATTATGGGCAACCCAATCTCCCGCCCGTCTGACGGCGGACGCGTTTCAACAAGAGGTGCGCCATGGCGTCCAAAACGCTCGAACTGAAATCGGTGAAGAATGACGCGCTTGCGGTACTCGATCGCCTCGGTGCGAAGGCCGATTGGGTGCAAGAAGGCGGCGTCGTGGCTCGCTCTCCGGTCACCGGCGAAATCATTGGTCGCCTGCGCGAGACCTCGCAAAGCGAGATCGCGACCGCGATCGAAGCGGCGCACTCGGCGTTCCTGCAATGGCGGTTGCTGCCGGCGCCGCGGCGCGGCGAATTTGTCCGTTTGCTCGGCGAAGAATTGCGCGCCTCCAAGGCTGACTTGGCGACATTGGTGACCCTTGAAGCAGGCAAGATCACCTCCGAAGCGCTGGGCGAAGTGCAAGAGATGATCGACATCTGCGACTTCGCCGTCGGACTGTCGCGGCAATTGTACGGGCTCTCGATCGCCACGGAACGGGCAAGTCATCGCATGATGGAAACCTGGCACCCGCTTGGCGTCGTGGGCGTCATCTCCGCGTTCAACTTCCCCGTAGCGGTCTGGGCCTGGAACGCGGCGCTTGCGTTCGTGTGCGGCGATGCCGTGGTGTGGAAACCGTCCGAGAAGACGCCGCTGACCGCGCTCGCGGTCGAGTCCATTCTGCAACGCGCCGCGGTGCGCTTTGGCGACGCGCCTGCGGGCTTGAGCAAGGTGCTAATTGGCGCCCGCGCGGTCGGCGAAGCGCTGGTGGAACATCCGCGCGTACAATTGGTTTCGGCGACAGGATCGACCGAGATGGGCCGCAAGGTCGGGCAAAAGCTGGCGGCGCGGTTCGCACGCGCGTTGTTGGAACTCGGCGGCAACAACGCCGCCATCATCACGCCGAGCGCGGACCAAAAGTTGGCGCTGCGCGGGGTCGCCTTCGCGGCGATGGGCACGGCCGGGCAACGCTGCACCAGCTTACGCCGCCTGTTCGTCCACGAGAGCGTCTACGACGAATTCGTGCCGCGGCTGAAAGCGGCTTACGGCTCGGTGCCGGTTGGCGATCCGCGCGCCGACGGCGTGCTGATCGGGCCGCTGATCGACGAGGCCGCTTTCCGGGGTATGGAAAAAGCGCTGAGCGAAGCCCGCAAGAGCGGACGCGTCACCGGTGGAGATCGCGTTGAAACCGCCGCCTCTCCCGAAGCCTATTTCGTGCATCCAGCATTGGTGGAGATGGATGCGCAGACCGAGGTGGTGCTGCGCGAAACCTTCGCGCCGATCTTGTATGTCATGCGCTACACCGATCTCAACATGGCGATAGAACTGCAGAACGCGTCCAAGCATGGTTTGTCGTCGTCGATCTTTACATTGGACATGCGCGAGGCCGAGCGTTTCACCGCGTCGCACGGTTCAGATTGTGGCATCGCCAACGTGAACATTGGCCCGTCCGGCGCGGAAATTGGCGGCGCCTTCGGCGGCGAGAAAGAAACCGGCGGCGGGCGCGAATCCGGCTCCGATTCCTGGCGCGCTTATATGCGCCGCGCCACCAACACCGTGAATTTTGGGGCTGACCTGCCGCTGGCGCAGGGAGTGAAATTCGACGTCTAGCCGAGTCAGTGTGCGCTTGGATGGGTTGCCGGATTATAACGGTCTCGCAGTCGCGTTTGGCGTGAAACCAGCGGCTGTTCATGGCCCTCGATGAAAACCACGGTGGGCGCCGTCATCACCTCAAGCGGGTCGCCGTCCCAGATCACCACGTCGGCCAGATAGCCGCGCTGCAACTGCCCCAGTTCGCCGCCAACGCCAAATATCTCCGCTGGGCCACGGGTAACCGCCGCGAAGGCGGCGCCCCACGCCAGACCGTTGGCGACCGCATTGCCCGCTAGTTGTAAAGACAATCTCGCCTGATGCGCGTCCACCGTGCCGGGCTGGGGCGCGATAGCGATGCGCACGCCGGCGCGACTCAAAAACACCGCATTGTCGAGCCGCGCCGAGAGGCGCTCGAAGCGGTCTGGGAGGTTGGACAAAGGATCGAGGATAACCGGAATATTGGCGCGCGCGAGTTCGCTAGCGACTTGCCAGGCTTCCGCACCGCCGTGGACGGCGAAGCGCAAACTCGGATTGGCGCGCTTAAAGCGGATCAACTCGCGGATGTCGGCGGCGCTTTCGGCGTGCACCAGAAAGAGCCCCTGCCCACGCGCGAATGGCTGCAACGCCGCCGCGTCGATCTCGTCCAGCACAGCCCCGCCTTGGCCGCTGCGATAGCGGCCCGGATACTCTCGCGCATCACGCAGCGCCGCTTCCAGAACCGGCCAGAGCGCTGCGCGCGAGCCGCCTGTGCGCCCAGCGCCGGTTTCGCCCAATTCCAGCACCATGAAGGCGCGCGGGCCGAACACGCTGTCCGGGGCGCCGCCGAGCGATACCAAGGCGCCGCGACCGGAGAAGATCGTGCCCGTTGCCGTTGGCGCGATCGCCGCGCGCGTGACCCCCTCCATGCGCGTTACCGCAACGGCGGTAACCTGCGGATTGAAGGCGCGCCCAGCGTCCGCCGCAGCCGAGACCAATTCCCCCTCGATCGCCGCGTCATTCGGCGCCCCGGAACCGGAAATTTCGGCGAGGCCCAACTCGCTCATCGCCGCGAAGGCGCCAGGCGTCACCCATTTGCCGCGCGCGTCAATCACCCGCGCGCCGCGCGGGGCGGCGATCTCGACCCCAACGGCCGCGATACGATCCTCAACGATGAGCACGTCGCCGTTTTCGATCACGCCGCTGGCGGCATTGGTGACAACACGGCCATCGCGGATCAAAACGGTTTCAGCGGCCGCTGGCGCGACCATCGCAAACGCCAGCAGGAGAGTTGAAATGAACCTCATGGCGCGCCCTCGCGATACGTCTGTCCCAATTCGAAATCGGACGGCGTTTCGTCCAAACCGCGCGTGTAGGCGAGCGCGCCGTCTATGTAGACGCGCTCGGCCACCGCGTAACTGGAAAGCGGATCGGCCGACCAGACCACCACGTCCGCCGCCATGCCTGGCGCCAGCGACCCGGTGCGTTCCTCAATGCGCAGCGCGCGGGCCGGGTTGTGCGACAGCCACGTCCACGCTTCGGCGCGGCTGATCTCGACGCCTGCCCGCCTACCATCGGAGAGCGCCTTCGCCGCCTCCTGGTTCAAGCGCTGGATGCCGACCTCGCTATCGGAGTGGACGATGGCGCAGGCGCCGCGCGCGTGAACAAACGGGATATTCTCTCGAATGGCGTCGTAGGCCTCGATCTTGAATCCCCACCAATCGGCCCACATCGCCGCGCAGACGTTTTCCTGCGCCAGCAGATCGGCGATCTTGTAGGCCTCAACGGCGTGGTGGAAGGCGGCGATGTGAAAGCCGAATTCATGCGAAAGCGTCATCGCGGTGGCCATTTCGTCGCCGCGATAGCAATGCCATTGCACCAGGATCTCGCCGCTCAGCACGCCGGCCAGGGTATCCATTTCGAGATCGCGCTCCGGCGGGTCCGGCGGGTCAGCACTGCCCTGCCCTTCGCGATACGCGTCCCATTCCCGCCGATAGTGTTGTGCGTTGACGAAGGCTTGGCGCCAGCCCGCCACATTGCCCATGCCGGTGGAGGGAAATTGATCGTTTTCGCCGTATACGCGCGAAGGATTTTCGCCGCATGCCATTTTCAAGCTTTGCGGGGCGCCGGGGAACTTCATTTCTTGCACGGTGCGCGCGCCAAGTACGGGATGTAGCGTCACCCCGCGTCCGCCAAACAGATTGGCGGAACCAGGCAGAACATGCAGCGTGGTGATGCCGCCCGCTACCGCGCGGCTGAAGCCGGGGTCCATGGGCCACACCGAATGTTCGGCCCAGACTTCCGCAGTGTTTGGGTCTGTCGCTTCGTTGCCATCTTGGGTGGCGTCGATCTGAGGTGAGGGGTACACGCCTAAATGGGAGTGCACATCGATGATGCCCGGCGTGACGAATTTGCCCCGTCCGTCCACCTCAACGCCGTCCACCGGCAGCGTGAGGTTTCGACCGATCGCGACGATGCGCGCTTCCTGAAACAACACATCGGTGGCGGCGAATTCTGCACCGAGCCCGTCAAACACCGTAGCCCCCCGGATCAGCACCGGCGCGCTGGACCGGGGCGCGTAGGTTGAGGGATAGGGATCGGCCGAAACAATACTCGCGATAGGCGCGCTCGGTACGCTCGCGCACGCGGACAACCCTAAACCAAGACACAAAACGGCCAAACCGGTTTCAAACCGCATATTCATCCCCGCGTTTAGCGCAGTTGGAAGCCTGCGCCGGACGCGCACAAGTCCATGCACGCCTTTCGGGAGAAATTTGCGATGAGCGGCGCCTAAATAACGCGCTCGACGCCCTTTGCCGCCTTCATCGCCGCCCGCGCCGCCGGCGCGGCTGATACTAAGGTGTTGGCCGCCACCTCGACTTCACGCCCGTCCTTGAGTTTCAGCACCAACCGCAAGGGCCGGGCCTCGCCGGGGTTGGCCTTCGGCAGCGCCGCCAGGGTTTGCGCCAGCAGATGCAGCGGTGCGCCTTCCTTCAAAACGATGCGCAGGTCTTCCGCCGTTCGCGCCTCGGCCGCCTCCACTGGCTCAAACGCGTCAGCGGCGAGCTTCAGATCGCCGTCGCGCCACCGGACGCGGCCGCGGAACACCACTGACTTGCCAATCTCGATGCGCCCGCGGGCCGCATCGACGTGTTCGGGCATGACCATCGCTTCGTAATCGCCGGTGGGATCGGAGAGTGAAACGAAAGCCAGCGTCCCGCCCGACATTGCCGGGCGGTATTGCACCCGCCGCACCACGCCTGCCATGGAATAGGTTCGCGGCTCAGTTTCACCCTCCTCAAGGATATCGGCATAGCTCCGGTAACGCTCTTCTGCGTCCGCGAAGAAGTCCGACAGCGGATGGCCGGAAAGATAAAATCCCGCACTCTCACGCTCGGCGTCGAGGCGATCCTGCGCCGACCAAGTCGGCGGTTTTGGAAAATTCGGCCGCGCACTCGGCTCGTCTGCACCGAACAAGCTGCTCTGGGCGCTGGCGCGCTCTTCGGCCACGCGCTGGGCGTATGCATTGATCGTCTCCGCCGCCGCAAGCGCTCTTGCGCGATCCGGCTCTATGCCGTCCAGCGCGCCGACCTTCGCCAAATTCTCAAGTTGGCGTTTGTTGATTGCCTTGGCATCGAGCCGCTCGGCAAAGTCGTGCAGCGATTTAAACGTGCCGCGGGCCATACGCTCGGCGGCAACCACTTCCATCGCCGCCAGCCCCACATTGCGCACCGCGCCGAGCGCATAGCGCACGGCCACGCCTTCCTCGTTTGCTTCGACGCTAAAATCGGCCTGCGACGCGTTGATATCTGGCGGCAGCACTTTGACGCCGATGCGCCGAGCATCCTGATAGAAGCTGGCGAGCTTGTCGGAATTGGACAGATCAAGGCTCATTGAAGCGGCCAGAAAATCGACCGGGTAATGCGCCTTCAAAAACGCGGTCTGATAGGCGATGACTGCGTAGGCGGCAGCGTGGGATTTATTGAATCCGTAACCGGCGAATTCCTCGACCAAGTCGAAAATGTGCGCCGCTAGGTTTTCGCCTACGCCGCGCTCCTTGGCCCCGTCAATGAAGCGCGACTTCTGTTTGGCCATCTCGCGGGCGTCTTTCTTGCCCATGGCGCGGCGCAGCAGATCGGCCTCGCCCAGCGAATACCCCGACAGCACCTGGGCGATCTGCATCACTTGTTCCTGGTAGACGATAACGCCGTAGGTCTCTTCCAGGATCGGCCTGATGGTGGGATGCAGATAATCCGCCTGTTCGCGGCCGTGCTTGACGTTGGCGAACAGGTCGATGTTCTTCATCGGCCCAGGCCGATAGAGTGAAATCAGCGCTATGACATCTTCAAGGCAGGTCGGCTTCACCTTGCGCAATGTGTCGCGCATGCCCTGGCCTTCGAGCTGAAACACGCCAAAGGTGAGGCCCGATTGCATGAGGGCGTAAGTTGCTTCGTCGTCATAGCCGGCGGCATCGAGATCAATAGCGATGCCGCGCTGTTTTAAAAACCGCACGGCGCGATCAATCACGGTGAGCGTCTTGAGGCCGAGGAAGTCGAATTTCACTAGTCCGGCCGCTTCGACCCATTTCATGTTGAACTGGGTCGCTGGAAGGTCCGCGCGTGGATCGCGGTAAAGCGCGACCAATTCCGTCAGCGGTCGGTCGGCGATGACAATTCCGGCGGCGTGGGTGGAGGCGTTGCGGTAGAGCCCTTCAAGCTGCAGCGCCACGTCGAGCAGCGCACGCACTTCCGCCTCTTGCTCGCGCGCCTGCGCCAGGCGCGGCTCAAGCTCGATGGCCTGGGCCAAAGTTACCGGATTGGCGGGGTTGGCCGGAATCAGTTTCGCCAATTTGTCCACTTGGCCAAACGGCAATTGCATCACACGGCCGACGTCGCGCAGCACGGCGCGTGCTTGCAGCGTCCCGAACGTGATAATCTGGGCGACACGGTCCTCGCCGTACTTGTTCTTGACGTAGTCGATGACTTCGCCGCGCCGTTCCTGGCAGAAGTCGATGTCGAAATCGGGCATCGATACGCGTTCCGGATTAAGGAAACGCTCGAACAGCAGGCCAAATCGCAGGGGATCGAGGTCGGTAATGGTGAGCGCCCACGCCGCCACCGAGCCGGCGCCCGAACCGCGCCCAGGTCCGACTGGAATATCCTGCGCCTTGGCCCATTTGATAAAATCGGCGACGATCAAGAAATAACCGGGAAACTCCATCTGGGTGATGACGTCGATTTCATAGCGCAAGCGTTCCCAGTATTTTTCTTCTGGCGCCGCGAGCCGATCTGGCCCCAGCGTCTTCAGCCGCACCTTCAGCCCCGCCTCCGCTTGCGCCTTCAACTCCGCCGGCTCGTCGCGGCCGCGCTTCGTGTCAAACCGCGGCAGGATGGGACTGCGTTTTTCGACGCGGAAGGAGCAGCGGCGGGCGATTTCCCCGGTGTTGGCGATGGCTTCTGGTAAGTCCGCGAACAACGCGGTCATCTCCGCACCAGACTTGAAGTAGTGCTCTTCGGTCACCCGCGGGCGATCCTCCTCACCAAGATACGAGGACGCGGCGATGCACATCAGCGCATCATGAGCGCCGTGATCGGCGCGGCCTTCAAAGCGGACGTCGTTGGCGGCCACGATCGGCAAACCGAGCGCATAGGCCAAATCCACCAGCGCACCTTCGCTCTGCGCCTCGCTCGGCAAGCCATGACGATGCAGCTCAACGTAGAGGCGATCCTTGAATGCGCCAGCGAGCCTCTGCAGCAACGCTTTCGCCTCGTCGACGTGGCCAGCCTCGATCAGCTGCGTCAACGGGCCCGCCGCGCCGCCGGTGGAAACGATCAAGCCTTGGTTTTGGTCGAGCAGACGTTGCAAGCCGACATGCGTTTCTTCGTGGGCGCCAGCCTCTAAGAACGCGGCGCTGGAGAGCTGCATCAAATTGGCGTATCCGGCGGCGTTCTGGGCATAGAGCGCGACCGCGCCCGCCAAACCGTTTTCGCCGCGCACTTCAAGCGCGCAGCCGACTATCGGCTGCACTCCCTTGCTGGCGAAATATTCCGAAAACTCCAGCGCCCCAAAGAGATTATTGGAATCGCAGAGCGCCATCGCGGGCATGGCGTGCTTGACCGCCAGGCGCGCGAGATCCTCGACATGGAGCGCGCTTTGCAGCAGCGAATAGGCGGAGCGGGAGCGGAGATGGATAAAAGGCTGGGTCATGCGAATCGCAGGCTCAAGATAGGGCCGAACGCGCCCATTAAGAACCTCCGCCATTCCGGCCGCGCAGAAAGCGCGATCCGGAATCCAGGGCCAAATGGGCCACGCTCCGATCTCTGGGTTCCGGGTTCGGCTCTGCCGCCCCGGAATGACGCAGCTACCAGCTAGCTCCGCTGCACCAGCTTGCCGTGATCGAGGCTCATCACCCGGTCCATGTATTTGGTCAGCTCGAAATTGTGGGTGGCGATCAAGGCCGCCGCGCCCTCGTTGCGCACCAGATTGGAGAGCGCCTGGAACACGATGGTTGAAGTGTCGGGGTCGAGATTGCCGGTGGGCTCGTCGGCCAGGATCAGGATCGGATTGTTGACCATGGCGCGGGCGATGGCGACGCGCTGTTGCTCACCGCCGGAGAGTTGCGCCGGCTGGTGATGGAGCCGCTCCCCGAGCCCAAGGCTGGTCAGCAATCTCGCCGCTTCGCCAAGCGCCTCCCGGCGCTTGCGGCCGGCGATGAGGGCCGGCACCGCCACATTGTAGAGCGCATCGAATTCCGGCAGCAAATGATGGAACTGATAGACGAAACCGATATTGTCACGGCGCAGGCGCGTGCGGCCTTCGTCGTTTAAACCCCAAACCGAAACGCCGCCCATAAACACCTCGCCCCCGGACGGCTGTTCAAGCAAGCCGGCGGCGTGAAGCAGTGAAGATTTGCCCGACCCCGACGGCCCGACCAGCCCGACAATCTCACCGGGCATAACCTCAAGGTCGACGCCGTTTAGGACGACAAGCTCGCCGTCTCCAGATTTGAATCTCCGCTCAAGGCCGCGCAGGCTCAACGCGGGGGCGATGGCGGTGGCCTCATTCATAACGCAGCGCCTCCACCGGATCGAACCGCGACGCCCACCACGCGGTCACGGCCGTGGCGGTGAACGTCACCGCGATGGTGAAAAGCGAAATGCCGACAACCTCGGGCCATTCAACGCGGGCGGGCAGCGTTTCGAGCGAATAGACCGTGCCGGGGAACACATCGAAGCCGGTAAGCGCCGAAATGAAGTTCTGGATCGGTTCGATGAAGACGCAAAATCCGATGCCAATCGCTAATCCTAGTCCCAAGCCGATGAGCCCAATCGAGGCGCTGGCCATGAAGAACACCCGCATAATCGCGCCCTTGGTGGCCCCGATGGTGCGCAGAATGGCGATGTCGCGGCTCTTGTTTTTCACCAACATGATAAGCCCGCTGACAATGTTGAGCGCGGCGATCGCGACCACGACCATCAGAATAAGCCGCATCACGTTGCGCTCGACCACCAACGCGTCGGACAAGCCTTGGCTTCGCGCCCGCCAATCGTAGATGGTATAATCGGGCCCGAGCCGATCCCGGAGCGCCATCATAGCGGGCATCGTATCGTCAGCATCGCGGATGCGAATTTCCAATTCGTCGGCGCCGTCGTCTCGGCTGAACAATATCTGCGCCTGCTCCAGCGGCATGTAGATCAGCCCCGCGTCGAACTCGGCCATGCCGACGCTGAACACGCCGCCAACAAGGAACGCCTTGCGGCGCGGCGTCAGCCCGAACGGTGTCGCCGAGCCTTGCGGTGACAGAATTGAGATCGCCATGCCCTCGACGACGCCAAGACTCGTCGCCAAGCGATCGCCAATCAAAATTGTCGGCGAATCTATGCCTTCAAATCCATCAAGCGAACCTCCGGGGCGTATGCTAGAAGACACCTGGGTCAGCGCCTGCAATTCGGCGCGTGGAATGCCGCGCACGATGACGCCGGAGGACATCCCATCAGAGGTCGCCAGCGCCTGAGCGTTGATGATCTGGCTAACTTGGGTCACCATTTGCAGCTGACGCGCCTGCGCCATCAGCCGTTCAATCTCCGGACCAGGCGCGCCGCGGACATCGACGAAGACGTGGCCGTTGACGCCGAGAATGCGCGACAGCAGCGTCTCGCGAAAGCCGTTCATCACCGACATGATGATAATCAGCGCCGCCACCGCGAGCGTTATGGCGAGCACGGAGATCACCGAGATCAGCGCCACCCCGCCGTGCGCGCGCTTGGCGCGCAAATAGCGCCCCGCCAGCATGCGCTCGAACAGGCCGAATGGTTTGGTCCGCGCCATCGCTGCGCAGTCTGCGACAATGCTCATCAATAGGCCCGTGCAATCAGAATTTCCTCAACCGCCGGCGCGCCCGTGAACACGCAGGCTCCGAACGCTTGCGGCTGCGCCAGCGGCGCGTTGCGGATGGTGAGTTTCAAAGCTTTCAAGTGC
>JANNFH010000405.1:0-1542 GCA_031379565.1 Alphaproteobacteria bacterium | reverse complement strand
TCGCGCACGTTGTAGCGAGCACCAGTGGGGCTGTCCATTGATGCGGCGCCTTGGAATTTGGCGCGGCCTGCGTCGCTACGCGAGAAGGGCTGCCGCCCATACGCGCTAACTTATCAGTGTCGTTGGCTGATAGTCGCGCTTTCTCGTTCGCTCGCGCAAGTTTCGCTTGAGGCGGGGAGCGGCGGATTTGATCTGGGCGAGGGTGGGCGGCGGCAGCAGGGCGTCGATCAGCGCGTGGATGAACGCGCGCAGCAGTCGCCAGACGCCGTTCTTTACGCGGCCTCCCGGCGGGGAGAGTCACCGAGATGCTCCGCGATCAGCGGCTCGGTCAGCAGCATCAGCAATAGGTGCGCGAGGACGTAGGCTTTCGCCATGGCTTCCGTCTCGGCCGGCGGTCGCGTGAGACCTGTCCCGCTTTTCAGATGCTTGAAGGCGATCTCGATGCGCCAGCGCAGTCGATAGAGCGCGCTGATGTCCTGCAAAGAGAACGTCTCCTTCGGCAGCGACGTCACCAGGATCATCCATTCGGCGGCGATCAGCGTCTGCGGCCGGATTGTGCCGCCGTTCTTCTTCGCCTTACGCCGTGCCGCCTCGATCGCCTGATCGCGCGCCTCCTTCGGCCGCCGGATGGCGACGAGGCGGAGCGCCAACGGTGGCCCATCGCTTCGCGCGATCGAGATGGGTTGATCGATGATGCCGCGTCCGCGCGCCGCCTTCAGGATCGCGATCAGGTCGGCCTTGGCGCCATCGGCATCCAGCCAGCGCACGGCATTCCAGCGGGCGCGCACGATGATGTCGCCTTTGGCCGCCAGCACTCTGGCGATGCGCTCCGGCTGCAGATAATAGCGATCCCCGATCCGGATCTCGCCGGCGACCGCCGGGGCGCGATCGAACTGCTCAGCCACCGTCTCATCGGTGAGATCGAAGGCGGAAAAGCGCTCCGTCGGCAGATCGAATACCGCCTGCACACGCCACAGACCGCCTTCGGCCTTGTCTTTCAGACCCTTCTTGGCGACCGTCGTGCCGTCGACCAGACGCACGAGCCGGCCGTGCGCTGCAGCAATGTTGCAGTCACCTCGCGCGGCAGCGGCGGCAAGCAGGCGTGCGACCAGACGCTCGAGCCACGGCAACGCTTTGCGCACACGCTTCAGCAGCGCGACATCGCTGATCGAGGCGAGCCCGAGTGCTTCCGCCCTGGCCGCGCTCAAGCGAAGCCCCAAGGTGCCAAGGCAATACGCCAGCACCAGACGCAGGCAGTCGACCGCGCACTCGATTTCGCGCGCCCGCTTGAAAGCCCCGGTTTCCCGGCCTTCCTGCTCCAGCAGAGCCCGACCGCCCAGCCTTTCGATCGTCGCCGACCAGCTATCGTCCGTCAGTGTTTCGCGTGTCATGACATGCTAGAATCTGATTTGATTCCAGCACGCAAGAAAATAAAGTTAGCGCGTATGGGCTGCCGCCCTCCAACCCGCTCGGGGGGGACCCCGAACCCCCTCTGTTTGCTACAAAAGAGGGTGGGTACAGGGAGGTCCCCTCCGAAGCGGG
>JANNFH010000418.1:0-2599 GCA_031379565.1 Alphaproteobacteria bacterium | reverse complement strand
GCCGAGCGGGGGCCGCGCCGCTTCGGGGGGGGGGTGGCGGTCGCCCCCGCGCGGCCGGTGTGCTGCGTTGTTGTGGGGGTGGGGGTGGGGGTGGCGCGGGCCCCCCGGCCCGCACCGCGGCTCAACCCGGCGTCGGGGATCGGTCATGTGCGCGGCACAAAGAGTACGGACGCTGGCAATGGCAGATTCGACTGCGTTGCCCGTGTTTGCGACGATGAGAGCGAGATGAATTATAGACCGCGGACTCACTTCGAGGTTGCCGCGACGTGCGGCTGCGAACGTCGCTCGGTGAGCATCCATGTGATTTGGACAAGAGCGACTGTTGCCAACGCGTTCCCGGTGGCTGTTGCGACTTGCGCCCAGGGCGTGCCGTTGCTGAATCCATCCTCGATCTCACGCAGAAAGGTTAAGGGGCATGCCGCTTGCGTGGCCAGTTGCCAATCCCAAAATGAGACAACGGGATTCTGAGAGAGCGCAATGTTTCAGGATTTGACGGCGTCGGACTGGGTGTTGTTGGCGGGTGCCATTGTTGGGCCGATTCTCGCCGTCCTTGCGACCCGCGTCGTCGATGCTCTGCGAGAAAGCCGAGACCGAAAGAGCGCGGTGTTTTATTCGCTCATGTCAACAAGGCGCGCTCAACTGACTCCCGAGCATGTCCAGGCGCTCAATCGTATCGAACTTGAGTTTGCCAACAGCGCGAGAGTTATCACTGAACTGAAAGCCTACATGAATCTGATGGAAGAGAGGGTGCCGCCGCTGGCCAAGGGCGAAAGCGATGAGGCGGTGAAGCGCTTTCACTCCGATTTGGACGCCGCTCTCGTCACGCGCCGACGCCGAGCCTTCGGCAACTTGGTGCAGGTCATCGGCCATAAGCTTGGTCGTCGAATTGACCGGTACGACATCATTGAAGGCGGCTACTATCCCGGCGGATGGGCCGAAGTCGAATTCTTGCAGCTAGACAACATGCGCAAGCTGAATGACGTGCTGAACTGGAAGGGGCCGTTTCCAATTCATTTGTGGCGCATGTCACCACCTGTCCCCCTTGAGGGACGCATCCGCCCCGGTGACCAGCAAGCGCCCGAGGACTCGCGGCCCCCCGGACCCAACCCGGGCGAGCCCGGCTCGCCGTTCCCGCCGGCACCGTCTCCTTAGATCGCTACCTTCTTGCTCACGCGGACGTTCACGCGGCCGACAGGCAAATCGACCGGTTGATGACCGCCGGCTAGCGTCGCCGCCGAAATAGTGACGTTGGAATTGACGGTCATCGGCTGCGAAAGCGTCTGCCCGGTGACGAGCACGGCACCCGCCGGCCAGGCAAACACCAATGCAAAATCTAGCCCGCCGTCTGAGCGTTCGACATAAGTGCCGCTAACATCGCCGCCCGCTGGGTCGATGCCGTACACTCTCCCAGAGTGCAGGAGCAGGCCGAATGCGCCGACGCCTCCCACGCCGCTGTAATACACGCCATAGAAGCCCTGCATTGGCGCTGCCTCCCGAGTCAATGCGGATAGGTAGCGCGAGTCGGGTGGGGCTGCGATCTAGCGAGCTTGCGGATGCAGGGACAATTCACCTGACCGCCTAGGTCCGTTTTGCCACGAATCGGAAGGCAACGCGCGAGCGCTCCTGGCGAAAATGCGCGCTCGCTGGAAACACCGTCAATCGCGGGTTTGGAGCCGCGATGATCGGGCGGGCCCCTCACCGGAACCGCCCGACGTTTCAGGCTGCGTCGATGTATTAGACCGCGGCGGCAGCCTTGCCACGTGCGGCGCGTTTGGCGGGCGCCACCGCCGCGGATTCCTCACGAGGTTTGCCGCGCGCGAGCACTTCGAGGTCGCCGAACGGGCCGACGACGAATTCGATCACGTAGCGGGTGATACCCTTGGAATCGTCGTATGAGCCGGGGCGAACCTGGCCGACGAGCCGCAGCCGCGTGCCCTTCTGCACCGCCGCTTCGACGAGGCTCACCTTGGCCGGCGCGAACACTGCGATGCGATGCCAATAAGTTTTTTCCGACCAATCGCCATTGTCGCGCTTCCAGTGTTCCGAGGTGGCGACCGAGAGGATGGCGATTTTCTTGCCGCCCTTGATGTCCTTGATCTCGATCTTGCCGACATTGCCGACGATTTCAAACGATGCCTTGTCCATGATGTTGCTCCGTTCCCAGCGGCGAATTCCGCCGAGGCCGCGCTCGCGACGCCCCTGCAGAAGCGGCCGGACAGGGAGCGCAGCGGCGCCGGCGCAAGGGGGTTTGGTGCGGGCTGGCGCGAAGTGACGACACGGCCCCTTGCGCCGGCGCCCGACGGACGCGTCATGGGCGGCGATACGAGAGCGCGGCTTCGCGCAGAATTTGGTGGGAACAAAGCGACATGGATCAAGGCATGCGAAACGCCGGGTTCGGCGCATCGGAATCAAGGATGAGCGGACAGCAAGCGCCCGTGACGACGCTATGATGCACGCAGGGTGGCGCGTGATGGGGGAATGTGGCGATTGGCAAGCGAGAATGGCGCGCCGCACCGGTGAATTTGGCGCGGCGCGCGTCAGAGATCACTCGGCGGCGATGGCGGCCGCGGCTTCCGCACCCCGGGCGGTGACGGAAAAG
>JANNFH010000416.1:0-9467 GCA_031379565.1 Alphaproteobacteria bacterium | reverse complement strand
TCCCCGCTTTCCGGCTGCAACAGGCCGCAGACCATGCGGATGGTGGTGGTCTTGCCTGAACCGTTGGGACCCAGGAAGCCGTAGATGGCGCCGCGCGGCACTTGCAGATCGAAATGATCGACAACCACGCGCCCGCCATAGCTTTTGGTCAGACCGCGCACATCGATGACAAGCTCCTCGCTCATGGCGCGGCCGCGGGCCGCACATCAACGGGCATGCCGGGGCGCACGCTTGTTGGCGCGTTGAACCGCGCTTCCACCAGGAACACGAGCTTGTCGCGCTGATCGAGCGAGTAAATCACCGGCGGCGTAAACTGCGGTTCCGCCGCGACGAAACTCACGTTTGCGATGAGCCCCTCGGCGCAGCCGTCACAGGACACGGCGATCGGTGATCCGATGGGGAAACGTGGCAGCATCGCTTCGGGCGCGAAAAAGCGCACCTTCATGTTTTGCGGCGCCAGCAACGAGGCAATCGGCGCCCCCGCCGCCACCACTTCGCCGGGGCGGTGGAAAATGTGTTCGATGGCCCCGGCAACGGGCGCGGCGCCGGAAAGGTCGGAGCGGCGCACCTGCCAAAGGCGGATGTCGGCGCTGGCCGCGGACAATTGCCTGCGCGCCACTTCGAGCTGGGCGCTGGCGGCGTCGAGCGCGGCGCGGTCGGCGTCAAGCCGGGCCTGAGCGACGAAACCGTCCTGGTGAAGGCGCGATGATCGGTCGAAGGTCTGGCGCGCCAGATCAGCGTTCGCGCGGGCGGCGACGACGGCCTGTTCTTGCGCCGCGCGTTGGGCGGTCGCGCCCTGCAACGGAGAATCGATGCGTTCGCCTTCGAGCCGAAACACCGGCGCGCCGGCGGCGACCTGATCGCCTTCGCGGACGAAGAGTTCGGCGACGACCCCGGATTCCTGGCTGGCGAGATAGATGTAATCGGCCTCGCCGTAGCCCTGCAGGACCGTGCTGGGCGCGCGATTGCAGGCGGCGGCGAGGAGAACGAAAGAAAGAAGAAAAAGGCGCTTCATGCGCGCGGCTCCAACCCATTTAGCAAAATATCGAAATGCGATTCGATCAGCTTTTCGGGCGCCGCGAGAGCGCTTTCGCCTTTGAGCACATGCGCCCACATCGCTTCGAAGAAGAGCGGGCCAATGAAGGCTCGGACGACCGCACGGGGGTCGACGGGGCGGAACTGACCAAGGGCTATCGCCGATTCAATAAGAAGCTCCAGCGCGGCGCGGGCTTTTTCGACCACGTGGGCGCGGTAGAATTCGGCGATTTCAGGAAACCGGCCGGAGAGTCCGATCACCAGGCGAGGTACGGCGATAATTTTCGGATCGGCGATACGGGCGGCAGTCAAATGCGCCAGCAGCCGCAAGGCGGCGAGCGGATCGGCGCCGCCTGAGCGCGCCAGCGCCTCGGCTTGATGCGCGATCGGCGCGACCTTGGCTTCGATCAGCGCCTTGAGCAGCGCCTGTTTGCTCTCAAAATAGAGGTAGATTCCGCCCTTGGAGATGCCGGCGCGGCGCGCGACGTCTTCCATCCGGGCGGCGTCGAAGCCACGCTCAGTGAACTCAGCCAAGGCGGCGTCGAGAATTTCTTCCGGCCGGGCGTCAGCGCGCCGGACCCACTTACGTGGCGCTGGCAGCGCTTTTCCGGTTGGGCTTAAGGCGGCGACCATCGGGGAGTATATAACTGACCGGTCAGTCACAATCAAGCGGGTTCTGCGACCGGGGCATACGCCTGGCGCGTGTCGAACGGGGTCCGCCGGCGCGTTTGGGTGTACGCGAGCGCCTGAAGTCTCTGCGTGTAGCCAAGTCCCAGCGGCGGGCTTACCTTCTCGGCGGTGGGGAGCGTAAAATGGCCGAGCAACAACCGTCTGAGCGGGAAGAGAGAACAGTTCGATTAGCCTCGATCGTTGCGATCGATATCGTTGGGTTTTCAACGATGTCGGAGCGCGATCAGCGCAAGGCCGCCCGGCACGTTGAATCGATGCGCGCGCGCATCGAGCGTATCGCCGCCGCGCACAACGGGCGGCTTTTCAACACGGCTGGTGACGGCTTCATGCTGGAATTCGGTTCCGCCGGCGCCGCCCTTGAGGCAATCCAGGACGTGCTCGACAAGCGCGCGCGCGGAGAGCCGCCTGTACGTGTCGGCGCGCATGTCGGCGACGTTGTCGTCACCATTACCAATGATTTGCTCGGACACGGCGTCAACGTTGCAGCGCGGCTACAGGCGCTGGCGGCGCCCGGATCGGCGCTGGTGTCGGCGGAATTCCGCTCGATGGCGCGCACTTCGCCTACGGCCGCGTTTCAATCGAAAGGACGCCAGCCCCTCGATAACATCGAGCAGCGCGTGCAGACCTTTGAAATCCTGTCCAAGCGCCAGCAATTTGCGCGCCTCGCCGCGCGCGTTGGCTGGATCATCGCCGCGATCGCGGCGGTGGCGGCGTTGGTCTATTTCAGTCCGGTGGCCATTCGCGTCGTGCAAGGCATGATGGCCGCCGGCGGCGCTGCCGCGCCGGGCGAAGCGCAGCAGGTGGCGGCGCTGCAGCCGGTCGTGCCGGAAACGGCGGCGCCAACAGGGCCGCAGGCCGGTGAGACGTTCCGTGATTGCGCGACTTGCCCGGAAATGGTGGTTCTGCCAGGCGGGCTGTTTGTGATGGGATCGCCGGCGGGCGAAAACGGCCGCGCCGCCGACGAAGGGCCGCAGCGCGAAGTCTCTGTCGCGCCGGTCGCGGTTGGAAAATACGAAATCACGTTTGCGCAATGGGACGCGTGTCTCGGCGGCGGCGGCTGCGGCGGCTTTTCGCCGCCCGACCGCGGCTTCGGCCGCGGCGATCATCCCTTGATCGGCGTATCCTGGAGCGACGCGCAGGCCTATCTCGATTGGCTAAACAGCCAGGCTGGCGGGCTGCGTTATCGGTTGCTGACCGAAGCGGAATGGGAATATGCCGCGCGCGCGGGTTCAGCCGAGCCCTATCCGATAGGGCGCAGCATCGCCACCAGCCAAGCCACCTACCGCGCCCGCCGCACCGATGCGGTGGGCAGCCATGCCGCCAGTGCGTTTGGCCTCTTTGATTTGAACGGTAATGCCAGCGAATGGGTCGAGGATTGCTACGGGCCAAATTACAATCTTGCCCCAATCGACGGCGCGGCGGTGCAATCGGACGAATGCGCCCGCCGGATTTACCGGGGCGGAGGCTATTCCGATCAAGCTGCCGCGCTGCGCTCCGCCGCCCGCCGCCCGGCGCCGCCGAATTTTCGCGGCGCCGCCATCGGCTTCCGCGTCGCCCGCACGCTGGATTGACTTCGGGCGCGCCAGAGGTTGGATCGCGTCGTCTCAGTTTGAAATCGCGTGCTCTTGCGGCGCTCTACGTCGCGGGCCCGCTCTCGGGGGCCGCCTGCTGCATCGCCTTTTCCTTTTCGCTTGGCTCTCAGGCGCGAGAGTCTGGCTGCAGCGCCTGCAATTTACGATCCCGGCGCCGGAGGTGTTTGTCGAGGGCGGCGCTCAGTCACTCCTTCTTCGCCGACAACGACTCGCGCAAGGTGATGAACTGCCGGCAGAGTTGAATTCGAACCAATGAAAACCAAAGCTCAGGCGAACGTCCGCTGTCGGGGACCGCGAGCCTGCCGCGCTATCCCTGCTGTGTGCTTGATTTGAGCGATCTCGCTGGTCGCTAGATTGCGTCGACTTGGGCGATGGCCCAATGCGGACGCTTGCTTCCACTCAGAATCTACACCGTATAGGGTGCGACTGGGTCGGAGATCTTTGTCACGGCTCGGCGGAAGATCGTGATCAACGCCATAGGCGCCCGACATTTTAGCGGTGTAGCATTTGTGCGACAATCGGTTGCATTCACACTCACCAATGGGCTCATCGCATGGACATCTCCCTTTCCGCGAATGAGCGTTGAGCCGCAGCTGGCGCAATGGCGGTTTTAGAAGTTCAGCGGGGGCAGCAACGTGTCCAACGGGCAAAGTCGAGCGGAACGGCGCTGGGGCGCCAGCGTGGCGCGGGCGTTGTCGGTCGTGCTTGGATTCGGTGGCGCGCTCGCTCTGTCGCCCAATGCTGCGGCGCAACAAGCATCCGAAGAGGATGAGATCATCGTCTCGGCCACCCGGCGCGCGACCGCGCTTCAAGATGTGCCTTTGGCCGTCACCGTACTGACGGGCGCGCAGATCGAGAATGCCGGCGTCCGCGACTTGCAAGATCTCACCTCAGTCGCGCCCTCGCTGCAATTCAATGTTTCCGAGAATGAATCCTCGGCCACCGCGCGCCTGCGCGGCATTGGCACCCAAGGCTCCAATCCAGGCCTGGAATCGTCGGTTGGCATTTTTATCGACGGCGTCTATCGGGCGCGAAACGGCGTGGCGCTTTCTGACTTGGGCGAAGTTCAGCAGATCGAAATCTTGCGCGGACCGCAGGGAACGCTGTTTGGCCGCAACACCTCGGCCGGTCTGATCAGTGTGCAAACCGCAGGTCCAAACCTCGACGAATTGGAGGTCGCGGGGGAGTTCACCTATGGCGCGTTCAACGAGACGCGGGTGGCCGGGCACATCACCGGCCCGATCGCCGATGGCAGGTCCGGCTTCCGCCTGTTCGCGGCGCGCTCCACCAGGGACGGCTTCTTCGACGTGATGGATTTCAACGGCGACACCCACGACACCAACACGCGCGACATGTGGACGGTGCGGGGGCAGATGTTGTTTGAGCCCTCATCTGGGTGGGATCTGCGCGTGATCGCCGATTACACCGAGCGCGACGAAGAATGCTGCGCCGCGACCTATTACGATCCCGAATTGCTGAACGGGACCGATTATGCCTTCCCGGTGTCCAGCCCCGGCGCGCTGGTCGATGATCCGACGGTTGCGCCGCCGCCTGGCGCGGCGGGCGCCATCGCGCTGCAAGGCGGGTTTGGCGCGGGGCTTGGCGATTTGGCCGCCAATATCGCTAACCTCGGCAACGGTGATCTCGGCAATCGCAGCGGCTTCGCCAACCGCCCCTACTCGCAGCGGATCAGGGATTGGGGCGTCTCGGGCGAACTCAATGTGGATTTTAGCTTCGGGTCGCTGAGTTCGGTCACGGCGTATCGTGATTGGGGCTTCGACACTGGCGGCGATATCGATTTCACCTCGGCGGACCTCTGGTATCGAAGCGGCGATGGATCGGCGGGCTTCGGCTTCGAGATATTCACCCAGGAATTTCGGCTGACGGGCCAGTCAGGCCCGGTCGATTGGCTTGTCGGCGCGTTTTACTCGAACGAAACGCTTGAGCGACGTGAACGCATTACGCTCGGCAATCAGTTCAACAATCTTTGGCGCAATCTGAGCTCTTTGTTGTGGGCCCCCTTCGACCCAACGCCCGGTCAAGCCAACGACGCCATCGACACGGCGATGGACGGCGCCTTCGTCAATGATCGCTACGAACAGACCGGCGATTCGCTCGCGTTTTTCACGCACGAGATCGTCTCCTTCACGCCGCGCACGCGCGCTTCAATCGGCGTGCGCTTCACCCGCGAGCAGAAAGATCTCACCGCCGATTTCAGCACCAATTTCGCCGGACCGGGATTGCCCGCCGCGGGCGGGCGTGAGTTCCTGTACGATAGCCGCGGGGCGGTTCTGTTCGGGGCGTTCGCGGGCGTTCTCAGCGCTGCGGGACCCGCCGGCGCGTGCCAGGATTTCACATCGAGCCCGGGCACGGCGTTTCTTGGGCTGGCGCAGAACGTCTATTGCCAAGGCGGTCTGCGCACCGACCTCGACGGGCAGGTGTTCACCCAATCGCGTGAAGAGGAGGAGATTTCAGGAGTTTTCGCCTTGCATCACGATCTGAGCGATGAAGTCTCAATCTACGGGTCGGTGTCGCGCGGATACAAGGCTGGCGGCTTCAATCTTGACCGCAACTTTGCCGGCTACCTCCAAACCGGGCCGAGCACGTTTACGATCAGCTACGATACCGGGTTCGAGCCGGAATTCGTGAACGCCTACGAAATTGGATTGAAGTCCAGCCTGTTTGGCAACGCCCTAGTCGCTAACTTAGCCCTGTACCACAATGACTACGAGAACTTTCAACTCAACACCTTCAACGGCGTCAGCTTTCAGCTCGCGAGCATTCCGGAAGTAACCGCCGAGGGCGCCGAGCTGGACCTGTCTTGGCGCACGCCCATCCCGGGGCTGACGTTCCATGGCGGCTTCGCCTATGTCGACGCCGCCTACGGGCCGGACACAGGATGGGTGGGCGAGAGTTATAATCCCTACAGCCGCGTCGATGTCTTGGGCCGGCTGCCGAACAACAGGCTCACCAATGCACCGGAATGGACAGTCACGGGAGCGACGACGTTTGCCGTTCCGATTGGCCCGCTGCTCGGGATGGGCTATCTCGACTTCCGCTACGCGTCCGATCAGATCACCGGCTCCGACCTCAATCCAGGCAAGCAACAGCCCGAATATTGGCTCATGAATGCGCGGTTTGGCTTGTCCGATCGCGACGAGCAATGGTCGCTTGAAGTGTGGGCGCGCAACCTCCTCGATCAAGAGTACCAACAGGTCGCGTTCGATGTTCCGCTGCAAAGCGGCAATCCCAACCCAGCGCTACGCAGTTATGGCGCGTTCCTTGGCGATCCGCGCACCGTCGGCGTCACCTTCCGTGTGCGCCGCTAGCAGAAAACGGCCTGGCGCCTGCCAACCTGCCTGCTAGGCTGCTGCGAGGCGCACAGCGAACCAGAAGCAGCCCAGCGCGAACAGCAACGCGCTTGCCCATTCCGATCCGCGTTCCGCGACAGGTCTTGGAGCGTATTTCGCGGCCATTGCGGCCAGGAGCGCTAGGCCGATAATAACGATCTGCCCAAACTCGACGCCGAGATTGAAGCCCAGTAGCGAGGCAATCAGGTGTGGCTTTGGCAAATCGAGCGCCGTCAACGCGCCGGCAAAGCCGCAACCATGAATGAGCCCGAAAATGACCGCTAGCCACGCCGCGCCGCGGGGAAACCCGCGCGTGTAGGCAAAGACAAACGCCGCCAAGCCAAACCAAACCAACGGCGACATTGGAACGATGGACAAAAGCGAGCCGGCGCCGGCGAGCGCCAATACAGATGCAATCGGCGTCGACCAAGCGCGCAAGCGCGCCTCCCCGTCGGCGCCGACACCAAGCGCGACGAAGGCGATGGTGAAGCCGATCAGCGCTTCGATGGAATGCGAATCCGGCCTCAGCGCGCCAATTGCCGCAAGGCCAAGCGTCGCGGTGTGGCCGAGCGTGAACCCGGTCGCCGCCACGATCACGCCGCGCCAGCGCCCGGCGCTCAGCAGCACCAGCGCCAGCATGAAGGCTACATGATCGAGGCCGGTCCACACATGTTGCGCCCCGATCGGAGCAAACCGCGTGAGCACCGACCAGAACGATTGCGCGGCGGGGACATGCCGCAGATCAAGCTGCGCGCGCGCATGCGATTGCGTGAGCACCGCTTCGGCCACATCGCCGTTCGCCGCGCGCAGCGACAGGAAATGCAGATGCGTCGGCGCCACCGAAAGGAACAGCGCGCTCTCGATTTCAACCGGGCCGCGCGCCAGCGCGCCTCGCGGGCAGTCAAATCGCAGGCGCGCCATCACCCGCCCTCCAGGCGCCAGCGCGCCCTGCGGGGCGCCGCTCGGCGTACACGCGGCGCCGCCAGCGCTCACCTGCAAAGCCCGACCGACTTCCGACGCAAACAGCGCCGCCATCGGCGCATCGTCCCCGAGCGCGTAGAGGCGCGTTACATCAACCGCATCGGCCTCAACACGCGCCTCAACTGCGTCGCCGCTGATCACCCAATTGGATCGCGATTGCGAGCGCGTGTGGGCGTTGGCGGCGCTGGCAAAAAGGCAGGCGATCAGCGCGATGAACAAAAGGCGGATCATGGCGCCAGCCTTGCCGACTTGCGTTCGACGCGGGCGGCACGCTCAAGCCGTCCGATATAGGCGCGCGCCGCCGCTTCGTCGGCGCGGCGTTCCCATTCAGTGCGCACCTGTTCGGCAATGGCCTCGAAGCTGGGCGCGGGCGCCGCCGCGAAACCGTCCAGCCGCACCAGATAGGCGCCGCCAGCGGTGTGAATGGCGGGCGTAACATCGCCCGGGCCGAGTTGGGCGACGGCGGCAGCCGCGTCGGGGCCGATCAGACGGCGCCATCCAGATTGGTCGAGCGCGCCCCTCGGAAAGGGGATCGTCATCTCATCGCCCAAGCCATGCGCACTTGCGCCGCGCGCCAGGGCGCTGCGGGCCGCATCGAGCCGCTCTGCCTGGTCCGTGCCGTCGCGCACAAACACGACGCTCGCGGCAAAGCGCGATGCAGGGGCGAAGAAGCCCTGATTCTCGCGAAAGAAGCGGCGCAGCTCAGCTTCGCTCGGTGTTTGGCCAGCGCGCTCGGCTACCGCGAGGGAAAGCACCGATTGTACGATCGCGCGCCGCGCGCCGAAATCACTTTCCGCCAGGCCCAATTCGATTCCGTGCTGCACCAGCAGCTCTTCTTCGATCAATCGCTCCAACACCGCAGCTTCGCGTTCGGCGGTGACGGGATTGCGGCTGTCGGATTCCAGCGCCAGCACCGCGCGTGCCAAAGCCTCGCGCGGAATCGGCACGCCGTTGACAATCGCCGCGGCATCGCCCCAGCGCTCCACCCGCGGAAGCCCAATCGCGCCGTAGAGCGCCGCCGCCAACCCCAAACATCCCGCAACCAAATATGCGCGATAGGCGCGCTTCATCGGCGCGCATTCACGAAGATCGGCGACGCCCAGGCGCGCTCCTCTACATCGGCCGCGCAATTGTCGCTGCGGGCCGTGCGATAATCGCCCCAGCACGGATCCACGGCAATGGTGCGGCCGCTTGCGTCGCGCGTCGGCCGGAGATTGGCGCCGTTGATACGCGGCGTCGGCTCTTGGATTGCGCGCACATAGTAAACCGTATCCCGCCGCGCCCGAGAGAAATCGGAATCGCTAAACTCGACCGTGCAGCCCTGGCCCTCGTCGTTGCAGGGTAAGCTCCGCCACACGTCCTCGATCAAGCCGGCGACATCTTCGCCGGGGCGAATTTGCGGCCGGATGCGAACAACTTCGATGCGGGTGATGTGCTGTCTCTCATTGGTCGGATTGTAGCATTCCCCACCGCAGAGGTGCTCAAGCCGCGAGGCGGAAAGCCCTTGCTCCGTGAAGGAGGGGCAACCGGGCGCTTGTCTGAAATCGCCAGCAGCGCGCACGCGGAAGCGCGGCGCCGCGCTCATGGCGACCTCCGAACCCATCGGCGCTTCGCCTGCGCCAGGGCCGTTGAGAAGATCGAACCACAGCAGAATGCGCGGGCCGCTGGTGGCGTAGACTTCGCGCCGGCTCAGCGCGTCGTAGATTTGCTCGCGCGAGCGGCCGGCGGAATGCACTGCCGCGAGCGCGCCGGTGGTGAAGAAGCTCGCTTGACGCTCCGCTTCGGTAAGCTGGAAGCCGGCGCGGGTCAGTAATTCTTC
>JANNFH010000403.1:0-11653 GCA_031379565.1 Alphaproteobacteria bacterium | reverse complement strand
AGCTTGTCGGCGGCTCTGGCGCATTCGCCGAGGCGGGCGCCGAAATTGAGCAGCGCCACTTTCGTGCCTTCGCGCAGGATGCGGCCTTTGCCGATTTCGAGCGGGATAGCTGCATCGGCGCCAAGCGCGCCGTCCGCGTCGCCGCGCGGGTAGCGGAAGGCGCTGGGGGCGTCGTCGATTTGGGCGGCGGTAGCGACCATGCGCGAAAGTTCGTTGGCGTCGCCTGCAGCCATCAGCACGAAGCCCGGCAGCGCGCCGAGATAGCCGACGTCAAAAGAACCGGCGTGGGTGGGGCCGTCGGCCCCAACAAGTCCGGCTCGGTCCATCGCGAAACGCACCGGGAGTTTCTGAATGGCGACGTCGTGGACGACCTGGTCGTAGCCGCGTTGGAGGAACGTCGAATAGA
Organism: Alphaproteobacteria bacterium; assembly: GCA_031379565.1. Taxonomy (GTDB): domain Bacteria; phylum Pseudomonadota; class Alphaproteobacteria; order Caulobacterales; family Aquidulcibacteraceae; genus Vitreimonas. Next base: position 11,247 of record JANNFH010000403.1, on the reverse strand, counting down.
TGGTGGCGAACGGCTTCATGCCGTCAGCGGCGAGGCCGGCGGCGAAGGTGACGGCGTGCTGCTCGGCGATGCCGACATCGAAAGTGCGGTCGGGGAATTTCTCGCCGAACAGATCAAGCCCAGTGCCGGACGGCATGGCCGCGGTGATGGCGACGATTTTATCGTCGCGCTCGGCTTCGCGGATTAAGCATTGCGCGAATACCTTAGTGTAGCTGGGCGCGGAGGCGCCCTTGGCTTGCTCGCCGGTGATCACGTTGAATTTGGAGACGCCGTGATATTTGTCGGCGGAGTTTTCCGCCGGCTCGTAGCCCTTGCCCTTCTTGGTGACGACGTGGATCAGCACCGGGCGGTCGGCATATTCCTTGGAATTCTTCAAGATCAGATTGAGCATGTCGATATCGTGGCCATCGAAGGGGCCGAGATAATGGAAGCCCAATTCTTCGAAGAACGTGCCGCCGGTGACGAGCGTGCGCGCGTATTCTTCGGCTTTCTTGGCGACGTCGTGGACGGTTTGCCCGAGCGCTTCAGCGACGTTTTTCGCGGTCTTGCGGATGCGGCGGTAGGTTTTCGAGGAAACCAGCCGCCCAAGATACGTGCTCATGCCCCCGACCGGAGGGGCGATCGACATGTCGTTGTCGTTGAGGATGACGATGAGCCGCTTGGTGGTTTGCGAGGCGTTGTTCATCGCCTCGTAGGCCATGCCGGCCGAGAGCGAGCCATCGCCAATAATCGCGACGACGTGTTTGTCGCGCTCTGCTTGCGTGGCGGCGCGGTCGCGCGCGGCGCAAAAGCCGAGCGCTGCGGAAATCGAGGTGGCGGCGTGGGCGGCGCCGAACGGATCATATTCGCTCTCGGCGCGCTTGGTGAACCCCGAGAGCCCCCCGCCCGCGCGCAGCGTGCGGATGCGGTCGCGGCGGCCGGTGAGGATTTTGTGCGGATAGGCCTGGTGGCCGACATCCCAGATCAACACGTCGCGGGGGGTGTCAAAACTGTAGTGCAGCGCCACGGTAAGCTCGACCACGCCAAGGCCAGCGCCGAGGTGGCCGCCGGTGACCGAAACGGCTGAGATCATTTCGGCGCGTAATTCATCGGCCAATTGGCGGAGCTGGCCGGACTCTAGCTGGCGCAGGTCGGCTGGGAGCTTGACGTTGTCCAGAAGCGGCGTGTGCGGGGCCATCAGCTCTCCCTGTCGCGCCGCCATCCCCGGCGGCGCATCAGCATGAAACCCACGTTACAGAGCAAAATTCAGGCGGCCCAGCGGAAACAGCGGAAAATTCACCGCCCGCCGCGCGGCCAGAGGGCGCAGGGGGCGGGCGGGCGGGCGGGATGAGGGCGAGTCAAATCACGACAATGTCGGAAGCGGTTAGCGCAGGATGACCGGAGAGCGTGGCGATCAGCACTTTGGCGCCCGCTCCGTTGCCGTCGGCGTCATAGTAAAGGCCGCCGGTGGCGCTATTGTAAATTATGCGGTCGCTGCCGTCGTGAGCGTCAGCGCCGACGAAGAATTTGGCGGCCCCCAGGCCTCCAGCTCCGCCGATCGCGTTGAATACAGAATTCTGCAGCAGGATTTTGTCGCCTTGGGCGCTGGAAAAATCGGGAAGCTGATCACTATCGGCGGCAAGGATCGAGGCGTCGAACACGAATCTGTCCGCGCCTGACCCGCCCTTCAGCACATCGTGTCCAGCGCCGCCATTGAGCGTATCATTGCCCGCGTGGCCGACGATATTGTCATCGCCTGAGCCCCCATAGAGCGCGTCGGCGCCTGCATTGCCCCTGAGGACGTCTTTCCCGCCCCCGCCTTTGAGCACATCGTTAAAATCCCCGCCGATGAGTTGGTCAGCCGCGGAGCCCCCTTGAACAGCGTAACGCTCGACGAAACTAAGGCCATAGCCCTGAAACACACCTGTCGTGGACCCTATGAACGGGTAGAGAGTTATGCTTTCCGTCGATGTCGAGAAATCGGCGCGCAGCAGGTCGATGCCATCACCGCCATTGAGCTCGGCGAAGTCATTATCCACGGCGGGGCCGCCCAGGATAAACGTGTCGGCAAGATTTCCCCCGGTGATGTGGAATGCTTCGACGCCACTCACCACCGTGCCGTCGGCCAAGGTGTAGCCCGCGCTCGAACTCATGGCAGGGAGCGAGAAGGTGTATCTGAGATTTTCACTCGCGAAATTAAAAAAAGGAGACGACATCTCTAACTCTAGAAAGTCGCTCCCCCCTCCTCCATCGATGGAATCTGGGCCTTCGCCAGCCCACACTCGGATAGAATCATCGCCGCCGCCGGCATCGATTGTGTCGCTCCCGAGCCAGCCGAATATCCGCTCCGACGCGGCGCTGCCAACAATGGTGTCGGCGCCGCCCATGAGCGCACTCTCCATAGCGGCGTAGTCCGAGGTCGCGACCCAATTGCGCGCCGCCGGCACGGAAATCGACAACCCTGTTATCGTGATTGCGCCTGCGTCCCAGCTAGCTGAGGTCACCGTTCCCGTGGTCGGAAGGCCCGAGGCGTCGAAACCTCCGAATGTGCCTCCTAGAACAAGTGTGCGCTCACCGTTTGAGATGTGAACTTCCGTCGCCGTGTGCGTCGCTGATGTTACGTTTGCGAGAACGCCTATGAGCACAGTGTTCGGACTCAAAAAGAACATGTCATAGCCATTCAGCACAATATTGCTCATGATGCTCTCCCCCGTGGTCCATGGCGAGCATTCGGCAAACACTCACCGCACTAACCCGCGCGCGCGGATGATCATCAACCTGCGTTCTGGTCACGGCGCCGTCAATGGCGCACCAGGCGCTCGCCATAACTGCCCAAGAGCGCGGCGCTGCGGCCCCGCCTCCATCTCTCCCCGCCACGGAATCGCCCGCGGTCCCGCTTACCCCAACACCGTCGCCACGGCGCGGTCGATAGCGCGCAGGGCGTCCTTGCCGTAGCCGGTTACGAGCGCAGCGCGGCGGCCCGAGCTTAGAACACCGTGAAATCCGCATTAGTGTGCGCGAGGCCGGACGTGAGCGTCGCAATAAGCACCTGCGCGCCGGCGCCATTGCCGTCGGCGTCGAGATAGAGTTTGCCGTTGGTGCTGTCGTAGATGATGCGGTCGCTGGAATCGTGGTCGGCGCCGACACCACTAGGCGCCACCAACCGTTCGTTGCCGCACCGCAGCGTTGAACACAACGCAGATGCGATCGCCGCCGGTTTGGCGGGAGTTCATCGGCCAATTGGCGGAGCTGGCCGGGCTCTTACCGGGTACTAATAGCGCCGCTCCACAATAAAATCGACGGCGTCGAGCAGCACGCGCGCGCGCGGGCCGAACATGGCGAGGTGGCGTTTGGCTTGGTTCGCCAGCATGCCGACGCGCTCGCGTGTGGCTTCGACGCCGAGCACCGTGACGAAATTTACTTTGCCGCGCGCGCCGTCCTTGCGCACGGCTTTGCCGGTGTCGCGCACGACGCCTTCAGCGTCGAGCAAATCATCGACCATTTGAAAGGCGAGGCCGACATCGTGGGCGTAGCGATTGAGGGCGACGCGCTGCTCTTCGCGCGCGCAGGCGATCAGCGCGCCCGCATCGATGGAAAAATTGATCAAGGCGCCGGTCTTCAGCCGGTTCATGCGGGTGACGGCGATGAGGTCTGAGCCGATGTCTTCGCCGGCCATGTCGGCGGCTTGGCCGGCGATCATGCCGAGCGGGCCCACGGCTTTGGCCAGGCCCGCGATCAACAAGCAGCGCATCTGCGGATCGGGATGGGTCGCGGTGTCGGCGAGAATCTCAAACGCGAATGTCAACAGCGCATCGCCGGCGAGCAAAGCGGTGGCTTCGTCGAAGGCCTTGTGCAGCGTCGGGCGGCCGCGGCGCAGATCGTCGTCGTCCATGCACGGCAGATCGTCGTGGATCAAAGAATAGGTGTGTACGCATTCGATGGCCACGGCGGTGCGGAGCAGCGTGCTTTCATCGGCCTCGAGCAGGCCGCCCGCTTCGAGAGTGAAGAAAGGCCGTAGCCGCTTGCCGCCGGCGAGCGCCGAATAGCGCATCGCCCGCATCAGCCGCGCTTCGGGCCCCTGCTCGGCCGGCAGCAGCGCATCGAGGGCGACGTTGACGCGGTCAGCGGCTTCGCGGAGGCGGGATTCGAGTTGGGACATGGGTGCGCCTGCGTTAGCAGGCTCGGGGCCGGGTGTCAGGCGCCAGCTTTGGGGCTCGGCCCACGGCCAAAGCTGCTGCCCGGCGCCCCGCACCTGGAACATGGCCTTCCCTTCATGGTCCAGACTGGGGCAGTATTATCCCCGGGCGGCCGGGAGGCAGCTGGCGCGCGACTGGCGCTGGTGTTTAGAGTGGGGAAGATTTCATGCCATCGGTGGTGATCATCCACGCCGCGGACGACGCTCTGCCGGCGCGAGCGCTAGCCGAGAAGCTGAGGGCGGCCAGGCTGACGCCCGTGATCGAACAGCCGCCAGGCGATGGCTTGCGCCAAGCGGTGCGGGAAGCTGCGGTGACGCTGGCGCTTTGGTCGCCGCGCTCGACCGGGCAAGCGGCGCTGATCGAGGAAGTGAACTTCGCCAAGACCAAAAGCAAAGTCGTGCATGCGCGCATGCAGAACGCGCCCGTGCCCGATGCGTTCAAGTCCGAAAAGATCATCGATCTGACCGGCTGGCGCGGCGAGGATGATTTCCCCGCCTGGCGCGATCTGGCGAAATGGATCACCGAAAAAGCCGGCGTGCCGCCGCCGCCGCCGCCCGGACCCAAAGGGCCGAAGGGGTTTTTCCAGCCCGGCGTGGTTCCCGGCAGCGGCTTGGCGCAAGAAGCGCGCGCGCGCGGCGGCAAACCGCAACAGCAACGCCCGGCGCAAACGCAACAGCGGGCGCCAGCCCAAGCGCCGCGTCCCCAACAACAGCAGCAACGGCCTGCTCCGCGGGCGCCGGCGCCAGCCGCACCGCGCGCGGAGCAAAACAGCGGCGGCGGCGGATTACCGATCGTGCCGATCATCATCGCGGCGGTCGTCGCCGCGCTCGGCGTCGGCGGCTATTTTGTCTGGAACAACATGCAAGGCTCACAGAGTGCGGCCTCGGCATGGGAAAGCGTCCCGCGTAATGATGCGACGGCGCTGCGCGCGTTCCTCGACGGCGATCCGGGCGCAGCGCGCGCGCAGGCGGAAGCCGCGCTAACAGCGCTCGAACAACAAACCTACGACGCTGCGGGCGAGGAAGATTCTGTCGGCGCGTTTGAAGGATTCTTGAACGATTTCCCAGACAGTGAACACGCTATCGAAGCGCGTGGCCGGATCGCCGAATTGCAGACCTTGCCTGCCGAGGAGGAGCCGGCGGCGGAAATTGTGCCTGAGGCTGAAATCGTCAATCCAGATCTGCTGCCGCCAGCGGCGGTTGAGCCGGCCCCCGAGGCGCCAGGCGGCCCCGCGGCGCTGACGCCGCCCGCGCCGGAGCCGGGCGCGCCCAGCGATGGCGCCGCGCCGACGAACTGATTGTCCGAGCAGCGCCAACACTTTGCTCGGCGCCCTTGCTACGCGATCGCATCGCCGGCGCCAGCCTTCGCGCGGCGCCGCTCGTTCGCCGCGCATTTCGCCTCATAGGAGGCTTGCATTGGAGCGCCGGCCCGGCGGGCGTACGCCTCAAGTAAGCGACGTGCGCAGACAGCGCGCGCCGATGGCATCGGTGGGAGGCTTCCTGTGGGTAAATTTCTGAGTACGTTGGCGTTAGCGGCTTTGATGGCGGGCATCGCCTCAAACGCCAACGCCAATGAGGGCTGGTATGGGCGGGCCGACGTTGGCTACAGCGTCGATGGCAGCGTTGGCGCCACCTTCTTTGACGACGAAGAAGATTTTCACGACAGCGCCAATCTCGACAACGATTGGATGGCGAGCGCCGGCATCGGCTATGCCTATGGCAACGGATTGCGCTCCGAAGCCGAGCTTGCTTATCGCACCAACGAGTTGGAGAACCCGGCATCAGGCAGCGTCGACGCCAAGTCGGTGATGCTGAACGGCTATTACGATTTCAATCGCGACGGGCGCTTCCAACCTTATGTCGGAGCGGGGATCGGTTACGCGCAGGTCGAGCCGGATGTAGGCGATGACGATTCCGGTCTTGCTTGGCAGGCGATGGCGGGCGTCTCCATCCCCATCGGCCAGCGCCTCACCTTCGATGCGGGCTATCGCTATTTCCGCGCCAACGATCTCGATTTCGGCGGCGTCAGCGCCGATTACGAACACCAAGCCGTGACCGTGGGCCTGCGGCTCCAATTCGGCGGGCACGCGGCCGCGCCGCCTCCGCCGCCTCCTCCTCCGCCGCCTCCGCCTCCGCCGGTCGTGTGTCCGGCTTCATCCTTCGTGGTGTATTTTGAATGGGACCGGTCGAACCTCAACCAGGCGGCGCTCGACACCGTCAACGCCGCGGTCACGCGCGCGCGTCAATGTAATGTCAGCGCCGCGGCGGTGGTCGGCCACACCGACACCTCCGGCTCGGCGCAATACAACATCGGGCTCTCGATGCGCCGCGCGACCGTCGTCAGGGACGCCTTGGTCTCCAGCGGCATGGCCGCTTCGGTGATCACGACTGAAGCGCGCGGCGAAACCAATCTGGCACGCGCCACGCGGGACGGCATGCGTGAGCCGCTGAACCGGCGCACCGCGGTGACGATCAGCTTCCGCTGACCGCGCGCAGAACCTGAAACGGAACGGGCCCGGCGCAGGCTGGGCCCGTTTTGTTTGGGCAATTCGGCAGCGGCGCGGCGAAATGTGGGTCAGCGGTTCCCGCTTGTGTGCAGGACGCGGGAAACAATCACGTCGCGTTGATGGCCGCCCACTCTTCGTCTGTGAACGCGCTGCCGGAGCCAGCATTGTCGAGCCGCAGCTCGATTTCCGCCGCAAGCGCCTCTTGCTCTCGATGGGGCAGCTTCCGAATGCGCTCCAGGATGAGATCCAGCTTGGTCATCAATACAGCTTGCCGCCTTGCAGCGCTGGGCGGTCGATGTTGAGCAGCACGACATTGCCGTTGCGGTCGGGGAAGCCGAGGCAGAGCACTTCGCTCATGAATTTGCCGATTTGTTTGGGTTCGAAATTCACCACCGCCGCCACGCGCCGGCCGAGCAATTCGCCGATGTCGTAATTGGTCGTGACTTGGGCGGAGGATTTCTTCACGCCCAGCGGATCGCCGAAATCAATCCAGAGCTGGTAGGCGGCCTTCTTGGCGTCCTCGAACACTTTGGCGTCAATGATGGTGCCGAGCCTGATATCGACTTTGAGAAAGTCATCGAACGATACGATCGGCAATCGCGCGTTTGACTGGGGGTCGTGACTCATTGGCGTTTCTTCCCGGGTTTTTGTTTTCTAATTTCCGAGCCTTGCCGGCTCGGTTTTGGGTCCGTCCGGCCCCATCACGATTTGGTCAATTTCGAGCTGCGCGTCCTTGAGTTGGCTCTCGCAGCGCGCGCGCAGCGCCGCGCCGCGTTTGTAGATGCGAATTGAGTCGGCCAGGGGAACGTCGCCGCGCTCCAATTGGGCGACGATTTTTTCCAATTCCGCCAACGCTTCCTCAAAGCTGAGGGCGGCGGCATCGGGTTGTTCTCGCGTCATCAAAGCGCTCCGGCATGCAAAATATCCCCGAACGGACACAGAAACAATGAGGACCCGCTCGGCTTCATCTCAGCTTCTCGTAGCGCCGAAACGACCAATAAGAATCGCCCCCGTCCTCGACACACCGCCAGCCCTGCCGCAGCAGCACCGGGCGCATCATGCGGTTGAACCAGCCATGGGCGCAAAGCACGACGTTTTCGCCGCGAAGCGCACGCGCGGTCAGAGTGGCGGCGGCGGCCTCGGCGCGAAGCTCAGCCTGGCGCCGGGTTTCCTGGCCGGCGGCGTGGCCAAACCACCAGAAGACGCGCGCCCAGGCGCCCCAAGCGCGCGGGCTGCGTTTGCCGGGAATGGGCGGGGGCGGCAGCGGCGCTTCCACGAACACGGCGTCGGTGACAACGGGCTTGGCGCCAGCCACCGCCTCGGCCGTCTTGATGGCGCGCGGAATGGTGGAGGCGAAGATGATGTCGGCGGCGCGGGCGTGCTCGATCAGGGATTGCGGCGGACGCTCGCCGGCCATCAAGCCGGTGCGGTCATAAGCCGACCACCAATCGACATATTGGCGCCAGGTGATTTTCACGGTGCGGTCGGCGTCGGGCTGGCCATGGCGCGCGACCACGATGGAACCGACGCGCGCGGCGGAGCGGCGATCCAGCGTCTCTGCGGGCGCCATCGTCGTCATTTTGACCCTTCGCGCGGCCCCCTTGCCCGCTCCCCTGAGCGGGCTAGTCGCGCTGTAGCGCCGCCAGATAAGCCAAGGCTGACCGGGCGAGCGCCTCCAAGTCGTATCCGCCCTCTAGAGTCGAAACAAGTTTGCCCTTGCAGTGGCGTAATGAAACTTGCCGTAGCGTTTCCCCAGCCCAGGCATAGTCGGCCTCGGCAAACGCCAATTGCGCGAGCGGATCGGCCTGGTGGGCGTCGAAGCCGGCCGAGACCAGGATGAGCTCCGGGGCGAAGGCGTCGAGCGCTGGCAGCACCAGCGCTTCCATGGCGCGCCGAAACTCCAGGCCCCCCGCGCCCGGCGGCAACGGCGCGTTGACGACATTATTATAGCGGCCGCGCTCGCCTGCGGCGCCGGTGCCCGGATAGAGCGGCGATTGGTGGGTCGAAGCGAAGAACAGACGCGGCTCCTTCTCGGCGACGCTCTGGCTGCCGTTGCCGTGGTGGACGTCGAAATCGACAATCGCCACGCGGTTCAGGCCATGCGCTTCGAGCGCGTGCAGGGCGCCGATGGCGACATTGTTGAAAATGCAAAAGCCCATCGCGGCCCCCGGCTCAGCGTGATGGCCCGGCGGGCGCACGGCGCAGAAGGCGACATCGTCTTCGTCCGCCAACACCGCATCCACGGCAGCGACGACGGCCCCGGCGGCGCGATAAGCCGCCTCGCGCGAACCTGGTGATACGAACGTGTCGGGATCGATCTGCGCCAAGCCTTCGGCGCCGGCAGCGAAGCCGCGCTCCATCGCCGCGACGTAGGCCGGCGTGTGAACTCGTTCGAGCGCGCCGCGCGTGGCCAGCGGCGCTTCACGCGCGTCCAGCTTGAGGCGCGCGATGCCGCTCAGCACGGCTTCGAGCCGTTGCGGGCGCTCGGAATGGCCCGGGGGAACTTCGTGGCGCAGCATGGCCGGGTGGGTGAACAAGAGCATGGGCGCGGAAATAGCGTATGGCCATGGCTCTGCCAACGCACGGATCACTCAGCGCTGGCATTGGGCCAGGCAAAGCCGCTATCAATGCAATGTCGGCGTGGGGGAGTTTCATGGCGAACGCAAAATGCCCGAAATGCGGCAAGCTGGTCGCGAGTTTCGTGCTTGAATCGATGCCGGCCTCGCCGGCGGGCGACAACAAGAAAACATTCCCGACCGTGGCGTTGACCTGCCCGTCCTGCCGCGTTGTGCTTGGGGCTCAGATCGACCCTGTCATGGTGACGACCGACGCGGTGCAGCGCCTGGTGAAGACGCTGCAAGCCGCGAACGCAAAGAAGACCTAGCGTTCTTGCGGGGTCGGGCAGTTTTCGCTTTCGAAGCGCTCGCTGAGCGCTTGCATTCGCTGCATATCCATGCCGGCGGTGGCATCGTTCATGGAACCGATGATCGTGTCCATGCGCTGTTGATCTTCGTCGCGGTGGGACATCTGCTGGGCGATCTGGGCCTGCTGGACCGCCACGCACGCCATGCCCAACCCCGGAACGGCACAGACGAGGCCCGCGCCCAAAATGGCGGCTTGCGCCTCGCGCATGCGACTCTGCGATTCGTCCTGCATTTCTTGGATGTTGGCGCTGAGGTTTGGGTCCATCTGCGCGCCCATTTGCTGACCGGCGACGCTCATCTCAGCCACCATCTGATCGCAGCTCAGCGTATCTACCGGAATCTGATTTGGATCGGAGGGCGCGTTCAGGCGCGCTTCCATTTCTTGCATCACCTCGGGGCTAGGCTGAGCGCCGGCGGGGGCGGCCGCCCAACACGCCAAAACAACGCCAGCCAACAACAAGTGCCGCATCGGACCCTCCGCTCGGCGCCATCCTGACGCAACTGAGCCGGACAAGGAATGGGGATTCCAAGCTGAACGGGGGGTGAGCGCAGCTCTGGCAGGCTGGCGCCGGCCCTTGCCTGGCTTCAATTCTTCAGCCGATACCCGGTCGAGAATATCCAATAGACGATGCCGAGGCAGAGGCTGAGAAACACCGCCACCGCCGCGACACTGACACCTATATCGATGTCGGCGACGGCGTCGCCGTAGAAGCTCCAGCGGAAGCCGCTGATGAGATAAACAATTGGATTGAACAGCGCGATCTTCTGCCAGAGCGCGGGCAGCATCGAGATCGAATAGAAGGTGCCGCCGAGGAAGGTCAGCGGCGTCAAGATCAGCATCGGTACGATCTGCAGCTTCTCAAAGCCGTCGGCGAGCACGCCGAGAATAAACCCGAACAGGCAGAACGACAACGAGATCAGCACCAGGAACACCATCAGCCAGAGCGGGTGCAGCACACTGTAAGGCACGAACAAGCGCGCCGTGGCCAGAATAACAAGACCGATCGCCACCGACTTTGTCGCGGCTGCGCCGACATAGCCGATGACCGCCTCTATCGGCGAGACCGGCGCGGAGAGGAGTTCGTAGATAGTCCCCGCCCAGCGCGGCATGTAGATGCCGAAAGAGGCGTTCGACACGCTCTCTGTCAGGATCGACAGCATGATAAGGCCAGGCACGATAAAGGCCCCGTAGGGGACGCCAATTTCGGCTTGCAGGCCAGTCATACGCGAGCCGATCGCCGAACCGAAGACGATGAAATAGAGCGACGTTGAGAGTACCGGCGAAAACAGGCTCTGGCCGATGGTGCGAAACCAGCGCGCCATTTCGAAGCGATAAATGGCTTGGACGCCATAGATATTCATATCGTTTTCCCGCCGCTCATTGCGCCGCTTCGCGAGGGCGCACGCGGGAAGCAATTTCACGCCCCTTTTCCGCCTCCGCTTTAGACAGATCGTAGGCCGCCTGCAGGTTCATCCAGAACGCGGCTGTCGTGCCGAAATATCGAGCCAGCCGCAACGCTGTATCCGCGCTGATCGACCGCGCGTGATCGGAGCGAATGATGTCGCCCACCCGCGTCGCCGGCACCGCAAGATCAATTGCCAAACGGTTTGCCGAAAGGCCCAGAGGTGCCATGAATTCTTG
>JANNFH010000389.1:0-6873 GCA_031379565.1 Alphaproteobacteria bacterium | reverse complement strand
CGCCGCCTGCGGCGAGCGCGCTGACCGCGCCGAGTGCGAGCGCCGCGCGCTTGGGAACCGGGCGCGGCGGCTCGCAGGCGCGGCTGATTGCGCGCAAGCGTTCTTGCAAGGCGCGCCACGGCGCGCTGCCGCGCTCACCGCTCCAGCCGCTGAAGTCGATTACCGGCGCGCGGCGCGGTTGGTCGGGCCAGGTTTGGGCGCGGGCGATTTCGACAAGACGCAATGGATAGACGCGCTGGCGCCATTGCAGCATGTAATGCGCGCCGGGCGCATCGAGCGACCAGATCAACACGATGGCTTCAATTTTGCCAGGCGTTTGCTCAAGCTGCACCAAAGATGCGCGCCCGTAGCTGATGGCGACGTCAATCCCTTCCGCTGCGAGCACGCGCGCCAACGCCTGTGCAATCTTCACCCCATCATGGGTGCACACGAGACGGACAGCGATCATTGGTGGAAAAGCCAGTCAAAAAACGAAGGCGCTGCTCTTAGCACAGGCGTTCGGCGAGGGAAGGAAGCGTCATTCGATTCGACTGTGTTTATGCACAGGCCGCTGACGGACGCGCGAGAACCTACGACCAGTTGAGCACGCAGAGCACACATTGCGTGGCTATCCATGGATACCAGCCGAGAATGATCCTGAGGGAGATTTGCGTTGGCGCCTCATGAACAATCGGAGAACTAGGCTCTCCGCTCAGGATTGTTGCGCGCAAGACATAGCTGCTCGTGGGCGAATATCGAGGTTACGCTGTCGCAATCTTGTTGTGGCGCCGCCGCCAAGTTCGGCTATGGTCGCTGCGCCGGGGAGGCAGGGCGCGTCCTTAGAGGCGCTGACGCAAATAGAACCGCGTCACAGGGAAGGGGAGTTTTCATGGAATTGGCTGAAATCCTGCCGTACGTCGTGCAAGCGATTGGCGGCGTTGTGGGCGGCAACATTCTCGGCGCGCTGACGCGCGGCGGCGGCGGTGTTGTCGGACGCACGATCATTGGCGCGATTGGCGGGGTTGGCGCGGCTTATGCTGCGCCCATGGCTGTGCCAGCCGATATGTTGACGACGGTCTCGAGCTTGATCGCAGGCGAGAACGGCGCGCATCTGGGCAACCTCATCGTCGGCTCTGGCGGCGGCGGCGTGCTGGGCCTCGTCTCCGGCTTGCTGATTCGCCCCAGCGCTTAAGGCTCGGGCGCCTAAGCTTCGAGATCGCGCAGCAACAGCGAAAGAAACTCCGCGTCGGACCAGTCCGCGCGGGGGTCGAGCGTCTGCGATTGGCGTACGATAACCATGCGCGTGGATGGAATGATGTAGAGCCTTTGGCCGCCCGCGCCTGCGGCCATGGCGAGATCGAACGGCGCTGGCGAAGCGCCGCGCCAGAGATCGCTATCGATTCCAGCTGGATCGCGCCCGCCACGTCCCGGTGCGGCGAGCCATAGCCCCATGCCCGCGCGCGCTTCCGCGAACGTGCCGCGCACGGCTTCGCGCAGCGCGTTTTCATCGACCAATTGCTGGGCGCGCCATACGCCTTCCCGGCGGATTAATTCGCCGGCCTGGGCCCAGCCGCGCGCGGTTACCGCGATGCCATCGTGGAACAGCGGCGCGCTATCGCGCCCGCGGGTCCAGCCGATCGGCGCGCAGCCAATCGGGGCCAAGGTGCGCTCAGTGAGGTAGTGCGCGGGATCGGAGGCGCGCCCCGCCATTTCAAGTTTGCGGTGCGCGATCTCGGTCAGCAATATGTAGGGCGCGGAATCGTCGATGAAACGTTCACCTAAACCGGCCGTGGGTTCGAGTACGATGGCTGCGCCGATGTCGCCGCCGCCGTGATCGCCGAAGGCTATCCCGCTGGTGCCGTTGAGTAGCGCCCGGACCGAAATCTGGCTCTTGACCGGGTGAAAGCCCCAATCGCCAAGCGTCAAAGCCACGGGCTCATCGAGGCTCATGAGGCCGTCGGCGATCAGCGAGCCGGCCAGCAACGAGGAGAACGCCCGCGCGCCCGCCCCGATCGGCCAGCGCGCGCCGATATCGCCGCCGGGATAATCCTCTGTCAGCACGATGCCATTGCGCGCCACGAGGAATGCCGCGCCCCGGTGTTGGGCGCTGTAGGCGGCGGCGGCGCCGAAGCGCTGGAGGCGCGGCGGCGGCACCTGCGCCCGCGCCGAGGCGCTGACGAGGCTTGATGCGGCAGCGGCGCTCAGAAAGGCGCGGCGGTTCATGGGCAGTTCTCCCCGCGGCATTGTCGCCAAAGCCGGCCATGGCGACAAGCCATGGTTGGCGGTCGCTTGGCCCATCATAGGAAATTCAGTTGCCAGGAGGGCAAGCCCACGCTTAGCTTTCCTGAGGGGACGTTCAAATGCCTGGAGACAAGATCGCGGTCGTGACCGTTCACGGTACGGGTGATACCGCCGAAGGGCCGGAAGGAACCAAATGGTTCCAGCAGGGCTCGCAATTTACCGAGCGGTTGCGCCAGAAGCTTAGCTCAGCCGGGTTCGACGCGGAGATTATCCCGGTGCTTTGGTCCGGCGCCAACAGCGCCGCCGAGCGCGAGAAAGGCGCCGACAAACTCACGCGCGAGCTCAAGCGCATCAACGGGCGCTATGCCAGCGTTCACGTGATCGGCCATTCCCACGGTGGCAACGTCGCCAACGAGGCGGCGGTGAATTTGCGCTGGGGGTTGCGGCGCGGCGCGCGGAAGGAGCCGTTCGCCAGCCTCACCACGGTGGGCACGCCCTTTCTCGACGTGCGCACGGGCCTGTTGCAAAAAATAGCGGGCCTGGCGTTCTTCGTGATCACCTGGGGCAGCGCTCTTATGTTTCCGATCGTCGCTATCGCCGTGTGGTTCTCCCTTGGCCAAAGCAACGTGACCGCATTTTTGATCTACCTTGTCGGCGTCGGGGCCAGTCTGTTGTTCATGCTGGGTATGTCGCGGCGCGGCGCGCGCCGGATCATGCGTCCGCAAGACAAAAGCGGCGCGACGCGCTCGGTGTTCGCAATCTGGCATGACAACGACGAAGCGATCAGCTTTCTGCGCCGCATCGAGGAATTGCCGATCGAGGCGTTTCCGCGCGGGGCGCTGTTTCGCGGCTCGCGCGCGGCCGCCACGTCCTGGGGGGTCTTGGCCGTGCTGTTGGTGGGGGCGGCTTTCCCGATCATGTACATGATGGGAGTCGCGGATGTCTTCGGCATCGATGCTACGCCCTCCAACGGCGTGATCGCCGACGTTGTCGCGGCGACGACGATCGGTTTGATTGCCGCGCCCGCCGTGTTCGTGCTGATTTACGGGCTTTATCGCTACGGAATCGGTGGTGTCGCCGAATTGGGTGCGCGCGGGCCGATGAACGGGTTTGTATCTGGCGTGTTGCGGGGCATCGCCATGGGCCGCGACGGCGACCAGGTGATTTGCAACGTCTCGACCGATTCCCACACCCATGGCACCGACAGCCGCAAGCTCGATGGCGAAGTGGCGAGCCGGATGCGGAGCGCCGCGAATGCGTCAGCGGACAAGCTGGTGGAGAAATACCGCTGGTCTCTGTTCACAATTGGCAGCGACACCAACTCGCCGCTGGCCTCGCTCGCCACCGACGCCATGACCTGGGACAGCCTGATCCACACCACCTATTTCGATCAGCCCGAGATCGTCGATATGATTGCGGCGCATATCGCCGCGAACGCGGGACAAGACGCCGCCGCCAGTGCGGCGCCTGTCGCCGCGACCGCACAACAAGACACAACCGCCCCCAGCGCTGCGCCTATCGCGGCGAATGCGCAGCAGGACTTAGGCGCCGCTGGCGCTGGGCCGGATGTCAGGGTGGCGGAGGGTTGAAGCGGCCGACGCGGATAGGCTAATCGGCGCGGTCGCGTGCAATCAACGCAACCAGCTCAGCGCGCTTGGTGAGCTTGATGCCGGAGCGCCCGAGGCTCACCCAGCCTTCATCCTCCCATTCGTGCAGCTTGCGATTGACCTTTTCGCGGCTGGCGCCGATGCGGCGGGCGAGTTCGGTTTGGGTTAGGGTGATGGTTGCGCCGTCGCCAGCTTCCTCGATCAGGCGCTGGGCGAGGCGCCCGCCGAGGTCGAGCAATTGCGCGTCCTCGATGCCGGCATTGGCGCGGCGCAGCCGCGCGCTGAGTTCGCCGATGAGTTTGAGCAGCGCCTTCGGCTCGCTCTCCAGGGTTTGCAGCGCGGTTTCGCGGGTAATGCGCAAGAAGCGCGAGCGGCGAATAGCGCAGACGTCGGCCGAGCGGGCGCCGCCGTCGAGGACGGCCATTTCACCGATCACGGCGAACGGCTTGAGCGCGGCAAGGCGCACGTCGCGACCCGCCTCGTTGGAGACACGGATCTCGACTTCGCCTTCAAGCAAAACGTAGAGCGCATCGCCCTTGTCGCCCTGGGCGAACAAGAGCGCGCGCGGCTCGATCGTGCAGGGCGTGCCCGCTTTGGCCAGGCGCACGCGGCCAGCGTCAGAGATCGCGGCGAACAATTCCGCCTTCGCCAGCGCGGCTTCGACGCCGGCCATGTCCCTGGGTCCCGCCATGGGGCGAGCATTAGAGGAGGCGCGAGGCGCGTCAACGATAAGTGTCGGGCCGAATGCGGGCGGGGCTTTGGACCGCGCGACTCCAGACGCGCCATGAAAACGAGGCAAGAGCGGGCCCGCAGGCCAGCGATCCTACACCGCAAGCGCCATCTTGAGCCGGATTTCGCGGCGGAAATGGTCGATGGGCTGGCCGTTCTGGCAATGCCAATAGGTCCAGCCGTTGCAGGCTGGCGCCTTGGCCGCGACCGCACCGATGCGGTGGATCGAGCCAGTCTGGCCGTCGAACGCGAGGCTGCCGTCGGCGCGCACGCGGGCTTGGGCGCGCCCGTCCGGGGAGTGGAGGATGTCGCCGGGGCGGAGGAAGCCGGCTTCGACGATTTGGCCGAATGGCACCCGTGGTTCTTCTTTTTTGGACCGCGTGACCATCACGTCTTCGGCGGCGGCAGGCGTGACTTTCTTCAGCCGCGCACGCGCCGCTTCGATGTAATCGCCGTCGCGTTCGATGCCGATATAATGGCGCCCAAGCCGTTTGGCGGCGGCGCCAGTGGTGCCGGTGCCGAAGAACGGATCGAGCACGGTTTCGCCGGGCCTGGTGGTGGCGAGCACAATGCGGTGCAGCAGCGCTTCGGGTTTTTGCGTGGGATGCGCCTTGCGGCCGTCGCGGTTTTTCAAGCGCTCGGCGCCAGTGCAGAGCGGCAACGTCCAGTCCGAACGCATTTGCAAATCGTCGTTGAGCATTTTCAGCGCGTCGTAATGGAAGGTGTAGCGCGCGGCCTTGCTTTTTGCGGCCCAGATTAAAGTTTCATGCGCGTTGGTGAAGCGGGTGCCTTTGAAATTCGGCATCGGATTGGTCTTGCGCCAGACGATGTCGTTCAACACCCAGAAGCCGAGGTCCTGCAGCGCCGTGCCGACGCGAAAAATGTTGTGGTAGGAGCCGATCACCCAGATCGCCCCATCGTCCTTCAGGCAGCGATGTGCTTGGCCTATCCAGGCGCGGGTGAAGGAATCATAGGCGGCGAAATCGGCGAACTTGTCCCATTCGTCATCGACGCCATCGACGAGCGATTGATCCGGGCGCGTTAGCCCGCCGCCTAATTGGAGATTGTACGGCGGGTCCGCGAAAACGAGGTCGGCGCAGCCGTCCGGCAACGCCCGCATCGCCTCAATGCAATCGCCAGCGATGATCTTGTCTTTGAGCTTCATGTTGTTCCCGGAACGCAGGACATGAAGCTTGACTGTTAGGAGAGAATCAACAGGGCAAACCCGCTTCCGGCTGCATTAACCATAGATTTGGCGTCGCCGCCAGGAAGCGGCGGTCAGCTCGCGGCGCGCAGCAAATCGCGCTGGCGTTCCAGTGCGTCGCGCACGGGCTTAAAGCTCAGGCGGTGAACGGCGCAAGGGCCGAGCCGCGCCAGCGCCTGCAAGTGCTCGGGCGTGCCATAGCCCTTGTGTTTGGAGAACAGATAACCCGGATATGTAGCGCAGAGCTCAGCCATCATCCGGTCGCGCTCGACCTTGGCGATGATCGAAGCGGCCGAGACGATCGGCACGATGACGTCGCCATCGACCACGCATTCGATCGGGCAGGGCAGGTCGGGCGCCATGTTGCCATCGACGATGGCGGCGACAGGAATTTGCGAAAGTGCGTCGAAAGCTCGGCGCATCGCCAGATGGCTGGCGCGCAAGATGTTAAGCTGGTCGATCTCCTCGACGCTGGCGACGCCGATAGCGACAATCCCGCAGGCGCGGATGGCGCAGGCCAAATCCTCCCGAGCTTCCGCACTCAATTGTTTGGAATCGTCGAGCCCCTTGGGGCGACCGCGCGGCGGCAAGATAACGGCTGCCGCCACCACCGGGCCTGCCAGCGGCCCGCGTCCGGCCTCGTCAATCCCGCATATGGCCATGCCAGGAGGTTTGCCGGATTCCGGTTTGCGCGCAAACGCTAAAGGGCGCATGGCGGCGCAGTCTTGATTGAGAAGGCGGGCGCCTATACGCGAGGCCATGGCCTCCGGCAAAACGCCCAGTTGTTTTCAGGACGTGATCCTGACACTCCAGGCCTATTGGGCCGAGCAAGGCTGCGCTATTTTGCAGCCGTATGACGAGCAGGTCGGCGCTGGCACGCTGCACCCGGCGACGACGTTGCGTTCGCTCGGGCCGAAGCCTTGGCGCGCGGCTTATGTGCAGCCTTCGCGGCGACCCAAGGATGGGCGCTATGGCGAGAACCCGAACCGGCTCCAACACTATTACCAATTCCAAGTGATCCTAAAGCCGAACCCGCCGGACTTGCAGGACCTTTATCTCAACTCGCTGACGCGCATCGGCATCGATCCGCTGCTGCATGACATCCGCTTTGTC
>JANNFH010000371.1:0-3038 GCA_031379565.1 Alphaproteobacteria bacterium | reverse complement strand
GCACGCTCAGCGTCACCTTGATCTATCTAAGTTCAACCATGGCGGTGATGCTGTTGGTGCCGGCGGAAACGCTGGTCCACTCGACCTCGCCGTTCGCCGACGCCGCACGCGCCTTCGGCGCGTGGGGGCCGCTTCTGGTGGGCGCCGGCGCTCTGGTCGCCACCGCCGGTTCGCTCAACGGGATTATCTTCGTGGCCGGGCAAATGCCGATGGCGGTGGCGCTCGATCGCCTGGCGCCGCGCTTTCTGGCGACGACCAACGCCGGCGGCGCGCCGCAGCTCTCTCTGCTGCTGGCGTCGGTGCTTGGCTCGCTGCTGCTGGTCGCGAATTATTCGCGCGGCATGATCGGCGCGTTCACATTCTTGCTGATGATGAGCACCGTCACTGTGCTCTTGCCTTACCTCTTCAGCGCCGCCGCGGAGTTGCGCTATTCGTGGCGCTCCTCCAAGGGCTGGGCTGCTATCGCCGTGCTCGCCGGCGCTTTTTCCTTGTTGGCGATTATCGGTTCTGGCCTGGAGGTGATGGGCTGGGGCCTGGTGCTGATGCTCGTCGGCGCGCCCGTTTTCTATCTGGGCCGGCAAAAGCGCGCCGCGGCGAAGGTAAGCGCTAATCAAGCCGCTTGAACGGCGCATGCCCCGCCAGCACCTCGGCCTCTTCCACCAATGCGGGCGTCTCCGCGTTGAGATAGTGCTTCACCGCGTCCCGCAACCCTGAATGCGCGATCCAATGGGCGCTATAGGTGGGCGCGGGCACATAGCCGCGCGCCAATTTGTGCTCGCCCTGCGCGCCCGCCTCCACGCGCGACAAACCCAATTCGATCGCCAGCTCGATCGCCTGATAATAGCACAGCTCAAAGTGCAGAAACGGAACCTCCGCAAGCCTGCCCCAATAGCGCCCATAAAGCGCATGCGAGCCAAGCAGATTGAGCGCCGCCGCCACCGCGTGGCCATCCTCTTCCGCTACGAACAGCACGCAACGATCCGCCATCCGCTCGCCCAGCAGCGCAAAGAAATCGCGGTTGAGATACGGCGAGCCCCATTTGCGCGAGCCGGTATCCATGTAGCAGCGAAAAAACACATCCCAATCGCGCGCCGTGATCTCCGGCCCGCGAAGCCGCTTCACCTTCACGTTCTCGCACGCCCGCGCCCGCTCACGCCGGATCGCTTTGCGTTTCTGCGACGACAGCGCGCCGAGAAAATCCGCGAACGAGGCATAGCCGGCGTTGAACCAATGATATTGCAGCCCGACGCGCGTCAAATAACCAAGCGGCGCCAACTCCGCACACGCTGCCTCCGAAGCAAACGTCACATGCGCCGAGGAAAGCCGCCCGCGTTGCGCCAGGCCAATCGCGCCTAGCGCCAAGGCGCGCCGAACGCTTGCGTCACCTGATAGCAGCCGCCGCCCCGGCACAGGCGTAAACGGCACGGCGCAGTGCAGCTTCGGATAATAGCGCCCGCCCGCGCGCATCAACGCATCGGCCCAAGCATGGTCGAACACGTATTCGCCGTAGGAATGATCTTTGACGTAAAGCGGCATCGCGCCCAAAGCCGCGCCGCAATGATCACGCGCGATCAGATGCGCCGGCTGCCAGCCCGCTTCGGCGCTGGCGCAACCGGTCTGCTCCAGCGCTTCCAGAAAATCCCAGCACAGGAACGGATCGAATTCCACGCCCGCCGGATTGGCCAGCCCGTCCCAAGCCGCTCGCGCGATCTCGTTCAAGCCGCCAATGACATGAATGTTGAGCGCGTCCGAGCCGTCCATGGCGCCAATCCTAGGCGCACCCGCGCTGCGAGGCCAAGCGTGCGCAGCACGCGCTGAGCCGGGGCCTCAGCCGATTTCGAAAATCCCGTCCACTTCCACCGCGAAGTTCAGCGGCAGATTGACAGCGCCCACCGCCGAGCGCGCATGGCGCCCCGCTTCGCCGAACACCGCCACCATCAGCTCCGAACAGCCGTTGACGACAATCGGGATCGGATCGAAATCCGGCGTCGCGTTGACGAAGCCGCCCAGCTTCACCACCCGCTTCACCTTATCCAGATCGCCCCCGCACGCCGCCTTCACCTGCGCCAGCAGATTCAACCCGCACAGCCGCGCCGCCGCCTGACCCTCCTCGACCTCGATGGCGTCGCCGAGCTTGCCTTTGATGCCGCCCGAAGCATCCACCGAAACCTGCCCCGACACATGCACCAGATTGCCCATGATCACGAACGGCACATACGCCGCCACCGGCGCCGGCGGCGTCGGTAAGGTGATGCCCAATTCCTGCAACCGCGCTTCAATCCGCCCCATCGTGCTACTCCTATTGCTTCTCTCGAATGTGGCGCCCTGGCTCCATGCGCTGATGAAGCACGGCCACCACCTGCAAGATGTCATCTTCAACTGTCAGATACACGTTGTGAGACCCCGAAGGAATCACGCTTAGTGCGGCCAGCACCTCGGGACAAGGCCGGGGACGACGACGCCCCTCCGCCACAGCATGCACCTTGCGGTCTATTTCTCTCACATAACGCTCGGCGCGGGCATCGCCCCAGCGTTGTTTCGAATACCGCCAAATGTCGATGAGCTGCAACTTCGCCGCGTCCGCATAGCGAACCTTCATTTCCGAGCAACAGCCCCGGCGCGAGCCTCACCCAGAATGTCCTCTATCGAACCATCGAAGAAGCGCCCCGCCTCGATATCGGCCAGACCCGGCGCCAGGGCCGCGCGCAGCGCCGCCAATTTCGCATCGTCGGATTCCGACAAGCGCCGCACAGCGTCCTGAACTACGTCGGACACGGTGTTGTACAATCCCGCCTCTATTTGCCGGTCGAGGAAGTCGGCGAGGGCGGGCGGGAACTCGATCTCGAATTTGCTCATGTCCGCACTATACCACAGGCCCCCGCCTAGTCATCCTCCCCTTGGTTCTTCAGCGCCCGCCCGGTCACCACCGCGCCCTTGCCAAACCTGCCACGCGCCTTCGCCACCGCCGCCTCCGCGGCGGCGCGTTTGGGCGTCTCCACATCCAGCATGTCGCCTTTGTCGGCATCGCCAGCCGGCGA
>JANNFH010000343.1:0-2801 GCA_031379565.1 Alphaproteobacteria bacterium | reverse complement strand
ATGCCCGGGATGCTGCCGGTGATCAACAAATATTGCGTCGAGCAGGCGGTGCGCACGGGGCTCGGGCTGAACGCAGAAATTCACACGCGCTCGCGTTTTGACCGCAAGAATTATTTCTATCCTGATTTGCCGAGCGGTTATCAGATCAGCCAATTCGCCATGCCGATTGTCGGCGAGGGCGAGATTGAGGTCGAGCCCGAGGGCGAGGACCCGATCACGATCCGCATCGAGCGGCTGCATCTGGAGCAGGACGCCGGCAAATCGATCCATGACCTCTCGCCGAACGAGACCTACGTGGATTTGAACCGCGCCGGCGTGGCGCTGATGGAGATCGTCTCGCGCCCAGATATCCGCTCGGGCAAGGAGGCGGCCGCGTATTTCAACAAAATCCGCGCCATCGTGCGCGCGCTCGGCACGTGCGACGGCAACATGGAAGAAGGCTCCATGCGCGCGGACGTGAACGTGTCGGTGCGCAAGCCCGGCGCTGGCCTGGGCACGCGCTGTGAGATCAAGAACGTGAACTCGACCCGCTTCATGATGCAGGCGATCGAATACGAAGCGCGCCGGCAAGTCGAAATTCTCGAAGACGGCGGCAAAATCGACCAGGAGACGCGGCTGTTCGACGCTGCAAGCGGCGTGACGCGGGCGATGCGCTCCAAGGAAGAGGCGCACGATTACCGCTACTTCCCCGATCCGGACTTGCTGCCGCTAGTGCTGGATGAAGCCTGGATTGCGGAAATCAAGGCTTCGCTGCCGGAATTGCCGGACGCGAAGAAGCAGCGGTTTGTCGAGAGCTACGGGCTGTCGGCGTATGACGCGCGGGTGCTGTCGGGCGACAGCGAAGCGGCGGATTATTTCGAAACGGCGGCGAAAGGGCGCGATCCAAAGCTGGCCGCCAATTGGGTGACCCAAGAATTGGCGGCGGCGCTGAACAAGCAAGGGTTGGAGCTTGCGCATTCGCCGGTGAAGGCTGAAGCGCTGGGCGTGCTGCTGGGCTTGATTGCCGATGGGACCATCAACGGCAAGATCGCCAAGGATGTGTTCGCCAAGATGATGGAGAGCGGCGAGGCGCCGGGCGCGATCGTCGAGCGCGAAGGCTTGCGTCAGGTGACGGACACTGGTGCGATCGAAGCGGCGATCGATGCGCTTATTGCGGCTAACCCAGACAAGCTCGACGACGTGAAGAAAAACCAGAAGGCGTTCGGCTGGTGGGTCGGCCAAGCGATGAAGGCGACGGGGGGAAAGGCGAACCCGGCATTGGTGAATCAGATTTTGAAGGCGAAGCTCGGTGTGTGAGCGCGCATTCGTAAACCGCTCCGTCATTCCGGGGCGGCGAAGCCGAACCCGGAACCCAGCGATCATGGGGCGGTGCGGTTGCCCTGGGTTCCGGGTTCATGCTTCGCATGCCCCGGAATGACGGAAGAGTGTGTGTGACCTAGCGCGCCAGCGCCGGCGCGCTGTAGCGCGCGACGTGGCGCGCGGCGCCGAACAGGGCTGGCTCGGGCGCGGGCATTTCCAGTTCAGCGCGCAGGTGGGCTTGGAAAGCGGCCGCCTGCATCGACGCGATTGGCGCCCCGCCTGGCGTAAACGCCTGCGTGATCACGCACATCCAAATGAAGATAAGCATTTGTCGCGCCCCCCAATTCTGCTCCGCGACAATCGTTCAGCTTGGTTACCGGGGTGTAAACGAAACGCCGCCCAGAGCCGGGGGAGGTTTGGGGGCCCTTTCGCAGGCCAGCCGACACAGGTGCTGGCGCCGGGGCGCTTTCGGTCCCATGTGCCATGACGGGGGAGCGCTCATGGGCAAGCCAATCGATTTCTACTTCTGGTCGACGCCGAACGGCTGGAAGATTTCCATCGCGCTGGAGGAGATGGAGCTCCCATACGCGCTGAAGCCGGTGAATATCGGCAAAGGCGACCAATTCAAGCCCGATTTCATGGCCATCAGCCCCAACAATCGGATGCCGGCGATCGTTGATCCCTCCGGGCCGGGCGGCAAACCGATTTCGATTTTTGAATCCGGCGCGATCCTGCAATATCTCGGACGCAAAAGCGGCAAATTCTATCCCCGCGACGACCGCGCGCGGGCCGAGATCGAGCAATGGCTGTATTGGCAAATGGCGGGCCTAGGGCCGATGGCCGGCCAACACAGCCATTTCTTCAATTACGCGCCCAAGCTCGTCGATGATCCGGCGAAGATCGCCTATTCCGTTACCCGCTACGCCAATGAGTACAACCGACTGCTGGGCGTGATGGAGCGCCGTCTCGCCGACCGCGCTTTTCTCGCGGGCGATTTCTATTCGATCGCCGACATGGCGGCGTGGCCGTGGGTGCGGATCGCGCCGGTGATGAACCAGCCGCTCGATGGTTTCCCCAAGCTTAACGATTGGGTAGAGCGCATCGGCGCGCGCGAGGCGGTGCAGAAAGCGATGGAGGTCGGGACCGAGTTCCGGCGCAGCTTTAAAGAGCTGTCCAAGGAAGAGGCTGACGCCACGGCGCGCAACTTGTTTGGCCAGACCGCCGCCTCGGTTGCCGATGCGGCGGCGAAACAAAGCTGACCGGGCTTAACGTTATCTCAAATAAAGCAAGGCATTGGTGTTCGCTTGCGGTGCGATGAATGCACCGCGATGGGGTGGAACGAATGACGGCATAGCCGCGGCGTTCCCAAATGAACAAGGGAGCGACCAGAATGGCGTTCACGGATGCCGAAATTGCCGAAGCTCACCAAAAGGTGCGCGAAGTGGGACATTGCGAAGATCTCTACAAGCTCGGGCTGATCTATGCGACCGGCCAAGGCGGCG
>JANNFH010000323.1:0-11966 GCA_031379565.1 Alphaproteobacteria bacterium | reverse complement strand
CCACTTTTCCGAACCAAGCGTCGCCTTCCCCACAACCGCCCCCGATCAAGCCCGGGGCGACCACTCCCCGGGAACGGAGAGAGGTGACATGCTTCACTTGAAGCGCTCAATTCTGAACGGCGCGAGGTCTAGCGGCGGCGGATTGTCCGTCGCCAGCGCCTCTATAATCTCCGCCGTAATCGCGGCATTGGTCACGCCCAAATGTTGGTGGCCGAAAGCATAGAAAACGTTCGGCGCGGAGCTGAGCCGCCCGATGGCGGGCAAATAATCCGGCAAGGTTGGGCGCGGGCCCACCCAAATATCTGGCGCCTCCGAAAATGCGATGCCGAGCGCAGCGAGATGGCGCTGCAGCGCACGCCATTTGCGCGGATCGCCGGGCGCGTCAGGGCGGCCAAATTCCAGAAAACTCGAAGCGCGTAACCCGCTGTCGAAACGAGACACCACCAGCGAGCGCTCCTCAAACACGGTGGGAGGCAGTTCAGTAGGCCACGCATGCCCTGCGCTGTGGATCGAGTAGCCGCGCTCGCCGATCAATGGCGCCTTCGCGCCAAGCTGGCGCATCAAAGCGCTCGACCACGCTCCGGCGGCGACGAGCACGGCATCGGCGGAGCGCCTTGCGCCGGACCCAAGCGCAACACTGATACCCCCAGTGCGGGAGATGAGCCGAACTTCGTCAGTTATGATCTCGCCGCCGCGCGCGGTGAAGGCCGATAGCAACGCGTCGCGCGCGGCTTGCGGTTCGCACATTTGCGCGGTGCCGCTGAAGAGAATGCCGGCGTGCGGCGGCGTGCGCAATGTGCCGGCGTAAGCATCCAACTCGTCGCGCTGCATATCGCGAAAACGCGTCGCGCCCAGCGGCGCGCGCCGCCACGCGTTTAGACCCGTCTCCGCCTTGCGCGGATTCATCCAGACGGCTGCGTGACCGGTGGGGCGAACGATGTGGGTCGAGTCGGCGAGGGCGGCGATGCGGGTCCAGGCCGGCAGGGCCTCGCGCATCAAAGCGGTCAGGGCTTGCTCGCCGCGGGCGAAGCCAAGCGGATCGCTGGCGGCGACGAAACGCAGCGACCAAGGGAGCCACAAGCCGGCGTCGCGCCAGCGAAAATCGAGCGGCCCGCCAAAAGCGAACAATTGAGATGGAAAGCGTCGCAAGTTGGCGCGCGAGGCCCAGGGCGAAACCTGCTCGGCGGCGATCTGGCCGATATTGCCGAACGAAGCGGCCCGGCGCTTGTCGCCAGGGTCGATCAAAAGCGTCTGCACGCCGACCGCCTGTAGGCGCAACGCTGCCGCCGCGCCGACAAAACCGCCGCCGATCACCAGAAATGAGCGCACCTAGTCCCCGATTGATCCGATCGCGGGGACCCGTATACCTTTGTTCGCCGCAAGAGCATTTCCCAATCGCCTGGGAAATGCTCATATTCAACAATTTAGACCGCTTCCTGGCCGAAAAACCGCACACACTTTTTCGGGAAGCGGTCTAAGTTGGCAAGCGAGGATAAAATGAAAGTCTCCTGGGAAGGCGTGTTCCCCGCCGCGACGACGCAGTTCGCGTCTGATCTGTCCGTCGACCTCGCGGCCACGCAAAGAGTCCAGGACGCTTTGGTGCGAGACGGCGTTCACGGGCTCATCATCATGGGCACGGTGGGCGAAAATAATTCGCTTGAGGTAGGCGAGAAGCGCGCGGTGCTGAAAGCGGCGGTTGAGAGCGTCGCGGGGCGCGTTCCGATCATCGCGGGCGTGTCGGAGCTGGACACCAAGCGCGCCATCGCCTTCGTCCGCGATGCGGAAAAAGCAGGCGCCGACGGATTGATGCTGCTGCCGGCCATGGTCTATGTGCCCACCGAGGCGGAGTTGGTGGCGCATTTTCGTGCGGTTGCGGCCGAAACCGGCCTGCCGATCATGCTCTACAACAACCCTCCGGCCTATCGCGTCAGCATTGGCGTCGAGGCGTTGAAGCAATTGTCGGATGTCCGGAACATTGTCTGCCTCAAGGAAAGCTCGCCCGATACAAGGCGTTTCACCGATCTCAGAAACGCGCTAGGCGATCGCTACGTGCTGTTCGCCGGTCTGGATGACGTGGCGCTGGAGGCTTTAGTGCTGGGCGCGCGCGGTTGGGTGTCGGGGCTGACCAACGCGTTCCCAAAGGAATCGCTGGCGCTGTGGGAGGCGGTGAAGCGGCGCGATATTGATGCGGCGCTCGCTATCTATCGCTGGTTCATGCCGTTGCTGCATTTGGACGCCGAACACGATTTGGTGCAATCGATCAAGCTGGCCGAACAAATCATGGGGCGCGGCAGCGAACGCGTGCGGCCGCCACGCTATGTCTTGACTGGCGCTCGGCGCGCGGAAGTGACCGCTTTGGTGGAGAAAGCAGCGGCGGAGCGGCCGAAGCTCAAGGCGGCAGCGTGACGCGGCATACTTTTCGCTGCATCGACGGCCACACCGGCGGCAACCCAGTCCGGCTCGTGATTGACGGCGCTCCGGAATTGCGCGGCGACACCATGAGTGCGCGGCGGCAAGATTTTCTGACGCGTTACGACTGGATACGCACGGGCCTGTGCTTCGAACCACGCGGCCACGACATGATGAGCGGCGGCTTTCTTTATCCGCCGACCAGCGCGGAGGCCGATGTTGGCATTCTTTTCATCGAAACCAGCGGCTGTTTGCCGATGTGCGGACACGGCACGATTGGGATCGTCACTTTTGCATTGGAAGCGGGGCTGATCAAACCGCGCACGCCCGGGCACTTTGTCGCCGACGTGCCGGCGGGGCCGATTGTGCTTGCCTATGAGAAAGAGGGCGCCCGCGTGCGTTCGGTGCGCATTCGCAATGTGGCATCCTACCTTGCCGCGGAAGCGATCGAGATCGATGTGCCCGGCTTCGGGCCGCTCTGCGTCGATGTCGCCTATGGCGGCAATTATTACGCTATCGTCGAACCCCAAGGCGCCTATCGCGGCCTCGATCAACTCGGCGCGGCGGGCATTCTGGCGCTGTCTCCGGCTATACGTACTCTGGTGCGCGAGCAGTTCGAACCGGTGCATCCGCTCGATCGCAGCATTCGCGGCGTCAGCCATGTGATGTGGACAGATGCCCCCAAGACTGAGGACGCGAACGGGCGCAACGCCGTTTTCTACGGTGAAAAAGCCATCGATCGCTCACCGTGCGGCACCGGAACGTCGGCGCGTCTGGCGCAACTGCACGCGAGGGGAGCGCTCAAGCTTGGCGAGACCTTCGTGCACGAAAGCTATATCGGCAGCCGCTTCATCGGCCGCGTCGAAGCGGAAACCGACATTGCGGGCCAACGCGCGATCCTGCCCTTGATTGAAGGCTCGGCCATCGCCACCGGGCGCAATGAAATCTGGATCGACGACGAAGACGTGTTCGCACACGGCTTTCAAGTGGTGTGACGCGCTACGCCGCGAAACCTGGCGCGTTCGCGAAAGGATCGTCGAGGCTGGCTTGCGGGGCCGTAAACCATTTCGGCCCGTCTGCGGTCATATGAAAGTGGTCCTCCAGCCGCACGCCAAAGCGGCCCGGCACGACGATCATCGGTTCGTTTGAAAAACACATGCCGACTTCAAGCGGGGTTGTGTCCCCGCGCACCAGATTTGGCGCTTCGTGCACATCGAGGCCGATGCCGTGGCCGGTGCGGTGGGGTAGGCCGGGCAAGCAATAATCCGGGCCAAAACCAGCGCGGGCGAGAACGGCGCGGGCGGCGGCATCGACGCTTTCGCACGACGCGCCGAGTTGGGCTGCCTCGAAAGCCGCCGCTTGGGCCATTTTTTCCGTTTCCCAGACGCGGCGGACATCAGGCGTGGCCTCGCCGAATACGTAGGTTCGGGTGATATCGGAATTGTAGCCATCGACCTGCGTACCGGTGTCGATCAGCATGATGTCGCCCGCGGCGAGCGCGCGATCGCCCTCGATGCCATGTGGCAAGGACGTATCTTCGCCGAAGGAGACGATACAAAAGGTGTTGCTGGCGCCGGCGAGCGCGCGATGTTCGGAATCGATGAAACGCACAACTTCCGAGGCAAGTTGACCGACGTGCAATTGCGCATGCGCGCGGCGATGCACTTCAAGGGTGATGGTCTTCGCGTGCTGCATCAAGGCAATTTCGGTGAGAGATTTGCAGCGCCGCAGCCGATTGATCAGCGGACCCGCATCCCCCAGTTTTTCGTCAGTGATTTCGCGGCGCAAATGCCGGTACATGAACAACGCCATCTGGTCGTCCACGCCGATGTAAGCGTTGGGCGCGATATGGCTGGCCACTAGCCGAAACGGGCTCTCCTCTTCTTCCCAGGTCAGCACTTCCCCGCCAATCGTGATCAATTGGCGGACCTTTTCGAGCTCGAAGCGCGGCGCGATGTAATCGACCCCGCCCTTGGCGTGCACGAGGGCGCCAAGGAAGCGTTCGGAAGGATGCCAGGCGATGCCGGTAAAATAGCGCAGGCTCGATGTGGCGCCGAGCAGGACCGCGTCCATCCCCGCTTCAGCCATGGCGCTGCGCAGGGCATCGAGCCGGGACTGTCGTTCGGCGACGCCGATTGGGGGCGGCGCTTCAGGCTTTGCGATCATGATGGGGCTCCGTGGGGCGTGCGACCAGACTGTATTGTATCGGTTGTTCGCACATGCTCAATTGCTGAAAACGATTTGGGGGAGGCGACGAATGGGCACTGCCGGTGTGGCGCTTCAGGCTGCCATGAGATGGCTCGCTACGATCTCTGGGGCGCTAGTCGCCGCTCTGGTGGTGATTGCTGGTTTTTTCACAGCAATATTGCTGGGCGCGGCGCGCAAGCGCGGTCAACTTGCCCCGAACGTCGAGGCAATCGGACTGGGTGCGATTACCAACTTTTTTGACACGCTTGGTATCGGTTCGTTCGCGCCGACGACGGCCTATATGAAAATTCGCAAGATGGCGCCAGACAGTTTTTTCCCCGCCATCCTTAACGCCGGACATGCCCTGCCCACGGTGGCCCAGGCACTCGTGTTTATCACCCTAGTGCAAGTCGATCCTATGTTGCTGCTGGCTTGCATCATTGCGTCGGTGGCGGGCGCGATCGTTGGCGCGCCAATGGTGCAACGGTCTCCGCTGCGACTGGTTCAGGGCGTCGTTGGGCTCGCACTCCTCATCGCCGCCTCACTCTATGCAGCAAAGAATCTCGGTTGGCTCCCCGACGAAGATTCTGGGTTGCTTGGCCTGCCGCCTACCTTGTTTGCGATTGCAGTGGGCGCCCATTTTATTATGGGTGTGCTGATGATGTTCGGGATCGGGCTCTATGCGCCCT
Organism: Alphaproteobacteria bacterium; assembly: GCA_031379565.1. Taxonomy (GTDB): domain Bacteria; phylum Pseudomonadota; class Alphaproteobacteria; order Caulobacterales; family Aquidulcibacteraceae; genus Vitreimonas. Next base: position 6,681 of record JANNFH010000323.1, on the reverse strand, counting down.
CGCTGATCGTGTTGAGCCTGCTTGGGTTAAACCCGGTCGCCGCATTCCCGATAATGATGGGCTCGTGTGCATTCTTGATGCCGATTTCGAGCGTTGGCTTTGTACGCTCGGAACGAATTGATTTGCGCATCGTGCTCGGTCTCGCGCTGGGAGGCATACCGGCTGTGCTGCTCGCGGCCTTCGTCGTAAAATCGCTTGATTTGGTCACGTTGCGCTGGCTGGTCGTTGTCGTTGTGCTCTATGCCGCGCTACTGTTGCTGCGTTCTGCGCTGCGGGGAGACAAGCAGCCGGAGGGTGCGCCATGAGAGGCGTCTTGTTTGCATTGGCTATGTTGATGGCCAATCCCATGTCCGCGCTCGCACAAACGCCCGCACAAGAGCTGCAACGCCTGTTTGACGACGAGCGCGTCTTCGTTTGGCGGGAGGACCCGCTCTCAGCTACATATGACGGGGTGCACGATTATGACGACAGGCTGGCGTCGGTTACGCCTGCTGACCAGGCGCGCCGCCTCGCCGGCGATCAAGAAATTCTCACACGCCTGCACGCCATCGACCGCGCTGCGCTCTCGAATTTCGATCAAGTCAGCTATGATTTGTTTGCCTTTATGGTCGATGAGCGGGTGCGCTTGGGCCGTTACCGCGATTGGCGCGCGCCGCTCAATAGCGACAGCGGCTTTTACGCCGACATTCTGCAATTGCACGATGCGCAGGCCCCGCGCACGGCGCGGGACTACGAGAATTACATCGCCCGCCTAAACAACGTGCCGCGCTATTTTGCCGAGAACATCGCCAATATGCGGCAAGGCATGCGCGAGGGCTTCACGCTGCCGGCTGAAATCACGCCCGGAATCGCCAATGTCATCGCGGCGGCGCAATATGAGCGACCCGAAGACGCGCCGTTCTGGGCGCCGTTTGCGGAATTTCCCGACACTGTGCCGCAAGTCGATCGGGCGCGACTCTCCCAAGCGGGCCGCGAAGCTATCGCCACCGCCGTTATTCCGGCCTACCGCGCGTTTCAGCGTTTCTTCAACGACGAATACCGCCCGCGCGCGCGGCGGACCATCGCCGCGTCGGCGTTGCCGAATGGTCGCGCCTATTACGCCGACCTGGTGCGCTATTACACGACTTTGCCGGACGCTACGCCCGAGCAAATCCACAACACAGGACTTGCCGAAGTGGCGCGCATCCGCGCTGAGATGAACACACTTATCGAGGAAGTGGGCTTTGAGGGCAGTTTCGCGGAATTCCTGACGTTCTTGCGCACCGATCCACAATTTTATGCGACGACGCCGGAGCAATTGTTGCGCGAAGCGGCCTGGATCACTCGCGAAGTTGATGGGCGCATGCCGGATTTTTTCGGATTAATTCCGCGCGCGCCTTATACCGTGCGCCCAGTGCCGGCCGCTTTGGCGCCGAACTACACGGGCGGCCGTTACAATCCCGGGCCGCTTGGCGGCGCGGGCGAGTACTGGGTCAACACCTACGCCCTGGAGAATCGCCCGCTCTACGTGCTGCCCGCCCTGACTTTGCATGAGGCTGCGCCGGGTCATCACACCCAAGGGTCGCTCGCACGCGAGCTTCAGAACGTGCCGCGTTTCCGGCTCAATTTTTATCCGCACGCTTTTGGCGAAGGCTGGGGGCTCTATTCGGAATATCTTGGCCAAGAGATGGGCGTGTACCACACGCCTTACCAACGTTTCGGCAGGCTGACGTACGAGATGTGGCGCGCGTGCCGGCTGGTGGTCGATACGGGGATGCACGCACAAGGTTGGTCGCGTCAGCGCGCGCTAGAATACATGACCGCAAACACGGCGCTCTCCGCGCATGAAATCCGCACCGAGATAGATCGCTACATCGCCTGGCCCGGGCAGGCGTTGGCCTATAAAACCGGCGAAATGCGCATCATCGCGCTGCGCCGTCGCGCGGAGAGTACCTTGGAAGAGCGCTTCGACATTCGCCAGTTTCACGATGCGGTGCTGGGGCAAGGGGGCGTGACATTGCCGGTGCTGGAGACGCAGATCGACGCGTACATCGCCCGAACGCAGGCAGACTATTTTGGGCCGCCGCCTGCTTAGGCGTTCAGCAGCTCTAGCATCGCGGCGGCGGCGGCGGGGTTGCGCTCCTTGGCGCCGCTGATGAAGTACAAGAACACGTCGCCTTTCTCCCCCCACCCGCGCGCCGTCTCGATCCATCGCTTCAGCACTGCCCTGGGATAGCCGGTCGGCTCCTCCGCCTGCGTGAGTTCAAGGCGCGCGTAAGCGAAGCCCGCCGTCGGTTCTACGATTAAGGGGTGCTTCTCGGACTCAACCGTCACGACCGCGATATTGCGTTCGCGCGCAAGCCTTAGGAATTCGTCGCAAGCGAAGCTGGCGTGGCGCACTTCGAGGGCGTGGCGAAGTGGAAGCTTGCCGAGTTTAGCCGGCAGCATGTCGAAATAGGCGGTCATCTCGGCGGCGTCGAACTTCTTGTAGGGCGCCATTTGCCAGAAGATCGGACCGAGCTTGGCCCCGAGCTCGCCGACGCCGCTATTGAAGAACCATTCGATGGAATCCTTCGCCTCGCGCAAATCCTTGCGCTGCACCGCCGCTCGCGGCGCCTTCACGGAGAACATGAAATCGTCGGGCGTGGCCGCCGCCCATTTCTTGAACGAGGCCGCGCTTTGCGTGCGGTAAAACGTAGCGTTGATCTCGATCGCGGTGACTTGGCGGCTGGCGTATTCAAGCTCCTTCGCCTGCGGCAGGTCGGCGGGGTAGAACGTCTCCCGCCACGGCTCGTAGCTCCAGCCGCCAATGCCAACCCTGATCATGGCTCACATCTCCGCATCCACCATAGCATGTGCGCGCTCATCGCGTAGCGTTGAGCAGAACTTTGAGCCGCGCACACACCGCTGAAGCGGGGTCCGCCAGGGGCGCGATCGCCGTGAAATGATTGGCCCCGGCAATCTCGCCATAGGCCGTTACAACGCCAGCGTCGCCCCACGCATCGACCATGGCGCGGCTTTGGCGCAGAAACTCGCCGCTTTCGGCCCCGCCAACAACGGCATCGAAACTCTTTCCGATCGGCGGCGTCCAGAACAGGGGACTGAGGCGCTTGGCCTCGTCTTCGTCGAGGCGTAGCGCGCGGTTGAGGCTGGTCGTAATCAGGGGTCCCAAATCGAACAGGCCGGAAATGGAATAAGCGGCGGCGACGTGGGCTTCCGTTGTCAGCATGCAGGCGGCAAGGTGGCCGCCAGCGGAATGACCGCTGACGACGATTTTCTGTCTGTGCGTACGCCAAAGCGTTTGGCAGGCGGCGCTGATTTGTTCAACGATTTCGCCAAGCGCCACTGCCGGGCAGAGATCGTAACTCGGCAGCGCAACGCTGACGCCGTGCTGGTTCAATCCGCGCGCCAAATGGCTGTAGAAGGAACGGTCCGTGGCTTGCCAATATCCGCCATGGATAAACACGGCTATTGGGCCGTCGCCTGCTTCGAATAGGTCGATCTGATTGCGTTCGCCTGGCCCGTAACGCAGCAGCGCGGGCGGATGGTGTTCGCGATAGGCAGCGGCGTCATCAGCCCAGCCCTGAATGATGCCAGGGTGCTCTGGCGTGCGGGCGCGGTTGTTGTACTCGGCCTCGTAATCGATCGCGCTCATGAGTTTGGGATCACCGCTGTCGTTTCGATCTCAATCAGAGCTTGATCTTCGATCAGCGCCGAGACCTCCACCACCGCCATGGCCGGATAATGCCGGCCAATTCTCTCGCGCCAGATGGCGCCAATCTCCGCCAGCGATGCGGCGTAGGCACGCTTGTCCGTGATGTACCAGGTCATGCGCGCGATATGCTCGGGGCGCGCCCCGGCGCTTGCAAGCACGGCGAGGGTGTTGTCGAGCGTCTGGCGGAATTGGCCGCTTAGGGTGGTTTCCTCGAACACCCCTGCCGGCGTCCAGCCAATCTGGCCAGCGACGAACACCATTTCTCCCGCCACGGCTACGCCGTTGGAATATCCCCGCGGCCGCGGCCAACCCTCGGGCAGCAAAACTCTCATGCCGCGGGCTCCATGAAATTCGCCATTCGATCGCGCAACGCGGTCGGCCACGGTTCGGGCTTCATGCTTGCGAGATCGACATAGACGATGGTGTGATCAAAACGCGCCACCGGCGCCGCTTGAACCATGGCTTCATGCTGCAACCGACATGAGGCGTCGCCCAGGTGGGTAATGCACAACGTTTGCTCAAGTTCGTCCCCCAGGCGCACGGGCCGGATGAAGTCCGCGGAAAGGTGCGCGGTGGGCACGCCCTTTTTTTCGTCAAGGTGCAGCACCTTGAACGAATGCCCAAGCGGACCGGCAAACCAATCCTCCACCGCCTCGTTCACCAAAGCCAAAAATCGCGGATAAAAGATGAGCCCCGCAGCGTCGCACTGCGCAAAACGGATTGACACACGCCGGGCGAAAATTGTCACGGCGCCGGCTCACGCAATTTGAAGCGCTGCACCTTGCCGGTGTGGGTCTTGGGCAATTGTTCAACAAATTCGATCGCGCGCGGGTATTTGTAGGGAGCAATCGTGCGTTTCACAAAGTCTTGCAGGTCCGTCTTCAACGCATCGCTTGGCTGCGCTGGCCGTCGCAAAACCACAAACGCCTTCACAATCTGGCCGCGCTCGGAATCGGGCGCGCCGATCACCGCGGTCTCGGCGACGTCGCGGTGTTGCAGCAAGGCGTTCTCGACTTCCGGCGCCGCGATATTGTAGCCGGCGGATATGATCATGTCGTCGGCGCGCGAGACGAACCAAAAATAGCCATCGTCGTCTCGGGTGTAGATGTCGCCAGTGACGTTCCATCCCCCTACCACATAGCTAACTTGGCGGTCGTCGGACAAATAGCGGCACCCGGTCGGGCCTTTGACGGCGAGGCGTCCGGTTCCGGCCCCAGCAAGCGGCGCGTCGTCATCCCCGAGGATGCAGGCGTGGTAGCCTGGCACGGCCTTGCCCGTGGCGCCGGGGCGAATCGCGTCACCGGCGGCGGAAATGAAAATATGGATCATCTCGGTCGAGCCAATACCGTCAATGATTCGGTTGCCGGTTGTTTCGCGCCAGAGATCGGAGGTCGCCTTGGGCAGGTGCTCGCCGGCGGAGACGCAGGTGTGCAGACTCTTGAGGCGGGAATCGGCGCTCTTCGCGAGCGCGCGATAGCCGGTAGGCGAAGTAAAGAGCGTCGTCGCCTTGTGCTCCGCGATGGTGTCGGCCAGCGCGTCGAAGCCTGGCCTTGTCGGCAATGCGGTTGCCGCGCCGCAGGCGGCGGGAAAGACAATCGAAGCGCCCAGACCGAAAGTGAATGCGAACGGCGCTGTGCCGCAGAATACGTCGGAGGCCTTCGGCGCCAGCACGTGCCGCGAAAATGTCTCCGCCATGGCGAACACGTCACGGTGAAAATGCACGCAGCCCTTTGGCTTGCCTGTGGTGCCGGAGGTAAACGCAATCAATGCGGCATCGTCGCTGGCGGTGGAAACGGGGTCGAAATGGGTTGAGGCGCCCGCCGCCAGCGCCTCCATGTCGCCGGCGGCGCCGAAATAGTGGAAGCGCCGGAGATGGCCGCCGGCGTGCCGCGCCGGATCGAATTCGCCTTCCAGCGATTTGTCGACCAAAGCATGTGAAATGCAGGCCTTGTCGATGATGACTTTCAATTCCGGCGTTCGCAACATCGGCATGGTGGCGACCGCAACGCCGCCGGCGCGCAGCACCGCCCACCACGCCGTAAGCGACGCCGCCGAATTGAAGGCGTGGATCAAAACCCGATTGCCAGGGACAAGCCCCATATCGGTGGTGAGCACATTGGCGATGCGGTTCACGTTCTCGAGCAATTGCGAATAGCTCAAGCGTGAGCCTGACCAGAGCAATGCGTCCTTGTCGCCAAAGCCGTTGGCGATGGCGGCGTCGAGCAAGTTGGAGGCGTTGAGGCGTTCGGGGAACTGCAACTCTGGCAGATCGAACACCAATTCCGGCCATTGCGCGCGCGGTGGCAAATGATTGCGAACGAAACTGTCCTTGTGCGCGGAGGCGCTCATCGGCTCACGGCTCCTGGTTCGCCTGCGCCAAAGCTTGGCGGGCGATGATGATCTTCTGCACCTCGGAGGCGCCTTCGTAAATCCGAAGCGCGCGGATTTCACGATAGAGCGTTTCCACCGGATGGCCCGATACCACGCCGTGCCCGCCGAACAATTGCACCGCCATATCGATCACTTCCTGGGCCGCTTCGGTGGCGTATAGCTTCGCCATCGCCGCCTCGCGCGTAACGCGGGGCGCGCCGGAATCCTTGGCCCAAGCGGCGCGGTAGACAAGCAGGGCGGCGGCGTCGATTTTCAACGCCATGTCGGCAATCGCGCCTTGCACCATTTGCAGTTCCGCCATTGGCGCGCCTTGAATCTGGCGCGCGGAAACGCGGCGCAGCGTCTCGTCGAGCGCGCGGCGGGCGAAACCTAGCGCGGCGGCGCCGACCGTGGCGCGGAAGACGTCGAGCGTTGCCATGGCGATGCGGAAGCCCGCGCCGGGTTCGCCAATCAAGGCGCTTCGCGGAACCCGGCAATCAGCAAACGCGATCGTCGCCAGCGGATGCGGTGCAATCAGTGGGATGCGCTTGGCGATGCTGAGGCCCGGATTGTCCGCATCGACGATAAAGGCGCTGATGCCTTTGGCGCCGGGCGCC
>JANNFH010000320.1:0-15588 GCA_031379565.1 Alphaproteobacteria bacterium | reverse complement strand
CCCGCTTGCGGGCGCGCCGCCTTGCTCGGGCGATTGAGGGGATTCTTCAGCATCTACAATCTGCCGCGCGCGGAAACATCAGCGCTTGAGCGCACCCGCCCCGCGCCAAGCCCCAGCCGATCGGCGGTGACGCGTGCATCATTGATGCGCGCCTGCAGATCGCGGCCAGCCTCAAGTGCGGTGACACGGAGCGAACGCACGGCGGCTTCCGCCGCCGAACTCGCTTGCATCAATTCGGTGGCCGCGGCGCGCACGCCGTCTTGGCCCTCGCGCAAGGCCGCGAGCTTGCGGTCAAGGCGCCAAAAGAAAAATAGACACGCCCCGAGCATCACCGCCAGCACGACTTCCAACGCCACTGAAATAGGACTCATGGTCCTCCTCCAATCTTCAAAGCTTTTTGACTGGCCTGCGAGATCGGCCGTTCGACCCGCACCGCAAGCGCGTGCCCCATCCGGCCGACCCGCCCTTGCGACAATTCCACGACGCCGCATTTCAGCGTCACCGACCCATCCTGGGCAGCGTCGAGCATCAGGGTGTCGCCGACCTTCAGGTCGAGCACCTTGTGCAAGGGCGCCGACAATTCATCGAGCACGGCGCGCACTTCGAGCTTTGTGTTCCAAAGCTCACCGGCGAGGTGGCCTTCCCAAATGTTATCGCGGCCAAATTTCTCGCCCATGAATTGCTGCAGCAGCATCTTTCGGATCGGCTCAAGCGTTGCGTACGGCAACAGCAATTCGAGCCGCCCGCCGCGGTCTTCCATGTCAATACGAAGCTTGACTACGATGGCTGCGTTCGGCGGACGCGCGATCGCCGCGAAGCGCGGGTTGGTCTCGATCCGGTCGAGCGAAAAATCGACCTCCGTCAACGGCGCAAACGCCTGTTTGGCGTCGGCCAGCACCACTTCGATCATGCGCGTGACCAGCATCCGCTCGATCGTAGTGTAGGGGCGCCCTTCGACGCGCGTCGATACCGCGCCGCGCCGCCCGCCGAGCAGCACGTCGACTATCGAGTAGATCAAATTGGAATCGACCGTCGCAAGGCCGAAATTGTCCAATTGTTCGGCCCGAAACACGGCGATAATCGCCGGCAGCGGGATCGAATTGAGATAATCGCCAAACCGGATCGAACTGATCTGGTCAAGGCTGACTTCAACATTATCGGAGGTGAAATTGCGCAGACTGGTCGTCATCAGCCGCACCAAGCGGTCGAAGACAATCTCCAGCATGGGCAAGCGTTCGTAGGAAACCAGCGCTGAATTGATAATGGCGCGCACGCCGCTGCGCCCCGCCGCATCGTCTTCGCCGAGCCCAAAGCCCAACAGGCTGTCAATCTCGTCCTGATTAAGGATGCGTTCGGCGGCCTGCGGCTCGCCGGCATCAGCGCCTGCCTGCGCCGCCTCCCAATCCTCGCTCGGCGCCTCCGCTGCAGCGGTCTCGCTGGCCATTTTATTGCACCAGCATTTCTTCGATCAGCACAGCGTTGATCTGCGCCGGGGCGATAACGAGGTTCACGCGCCGCAGCAATTCGAGCCTGAGCCGGTAGGCGCCGGCCGAACCGGAGAGATCGTCGGTGCGCATTTCACGCAGGAAGCCATTGAACTGATCGCTGACGCGCGGTATTTCGGGCGTCAGCGCCGCCACTGCTTCATCGTCTGGCGCCTCAAGCGTGAGCTTCAGCTTCAGATAGGCCGGGCGGCCATCGGCGCCGCTGATGTTCACCAGCATTTCCGGCAGCGCCACGAACACGACCCCATCGCCCTGGGTGATCATGGTGCCGTTCGGCCCCGGCACGGCCTCGGCAGGCGCCGCTTCGCCGTGCCCCCCAGCCTTGGCCTTGCCGTGATCACCGGCCTCGGCGTGCTGCTCGGCGCCGCCGCCTTTGAACAAGAGCATGTAGGCCGCGCCGCCGCCGGCGCCGAGCACCAGAATAGCGGGCAGCACGATAAACAGGATCAGCTTTTTGCCGGAGAGCTTCTTCTTCGCCTTTGCGTCGCCTTCGCCCTCGGCGCCTTCGGCGCCCTCGGCGCCCTCCCCGCCCGCGGCCTCAGCCTCGGGCTCGACCTCCGGGTCGGCCTCGCCCTTCTTCTTTTTTTTCTTCTTGCCCAGTTTCAACATGGCGGAATCAGCGTCCCAGAAAGCACCCCTGTTGGTGCGCTGGGGCTGGTTAAGGATGTGTGGAGGCTCGGCAAAACTTGCCGGCGCCAGCCGGCAAGGATGCGCTCCATTCACCACGCGCCCCGGCGCGCCTCATGGTAAATCAAGCGCTTAGGCGCTGGCCCGCTCCTTGCATCGTTAACGCCGATGGATAACACGCTCATGCTCGCCCTGCAGACGCAACGCGTGCTGCAACGCCGCATGGACATCACCGCGAACAATCTCGCCAACGTCTCCACCAGCGGATTCAAAGCGGACGCCCTATTGCTCGAAGAGGTCGACAACACCGACGCCAGCGCCGACGCCGCCCCTCAGGACGTCGTGTTCGTCCGCGACATCGGCCTGACCCGCGATATGAGCCAAGGCCCGATCGCGATAACCGGCAACCCATTCGACGCCGCGATCGAAGGCGAAGGCTTTTTCATGGTCGAAGGGCCCTCTGGCCCGCTCTACACGCGCGACGGCGCTTTCACTTTAACGGGGGAAGGACGGCTCGTGACCTCGGACGGGCGCGCGGTCCTGAACTCGGGGGGCGCGCCGATCGTGTTCGATGCGCAGGGCGAAAGCCCTGTGATCGGACGCGACGGCGCGATCAACGTGGCCGGCGTCGAAGCCGGCCGCATCGGCGTGGCGAGATTTGCTGCGCCAGGCGCGCTTCTGAAGGTCGGGGACAACCTTTGGAGCGCGCAGGATCAAACGGCCGCGCCCTTCGAAGGCATCGTCGTGCAGGGCGCGATCGAAGGCTCGAACGTGCGCCCGGTTATCGAACTCACACGTCTCATCGAAATTTCGCGCGCTTACCAATCCGCAGCCAAAATTGTTTCGAGTGCGGATGAACTGCGGCAGCGCGCGATCGAGCGGCTTGGCCGCGCGGCATAAGGAAGTAACGGATGCGCGCCTTGGATATCGCCGCCAGCGGCATGCTGGCCCAGCAGCTGAACGTCGATGTCATTTCGCACAACATCGCGAACATGAACACGACGGCGTACAAGCGTCAGCGCGCCGATTTCGAGGACATGCTCTACCAGAATCTGGAGCGCCCCGGCGCCACCTCCGCTGCGTCCGGCGCGATTTTGCCGTATGGCATCCAACTTGGCGTTGGTGTTCACGCCGATGCGGTGGCGCGCATCAACGAGCAAGGCGGCTTGACCGGCACCAGCAACCCCTACGACCTCGCCATCAATGGCAACGGCTTCTTGCAGGTGCAAATGCCGTCGGGCCAAACCGCTTACACCCGGGCGGGCAATCTCGCGATCAACGCCGAGGGCACGATGGTGACCGCCGACGGCTATCCGATCGAGCCTTCGATCACGGTGCCGGCGGAAGCCACTGCGGTGCAGATCACACGCGACGGCATCGTTGAAGTTCAACTCGCCGGGCAAACCGATCCCCAGCAAGTAGGCCAGATTGAGCTCGCCGCTTTCATCAATCCAGCCGGCCTTGAAGCCATCGGCGACAACCTCTTTCTAGAAACGCCGGCCTCGGGCTCGCCCAATGTCGCAACTCCTGGCTCGCCCGGGCTTGGCACGCTGATGCAAGGCTATCTTGAAATCTCCAATGTTGACGCGGTGGAGGAGATTTCAGCGCTGATCGTGGCGCAGCGGGCATACGAAATGAACGCGCGCGTCATCACGGCTGCTGACGAAATGCTGCAAGCCACGACCCAGCTTCGCTAGAGGGAATAATTATGCTGCGCTGGTATTGCCTGCTCGCCTGCCTCTACCTCTTCGTCAACGCCGCGTTTGCGCACGCCGATACAGTGAACTTACGCCCGCGCATCGAGGCCAGCGGCCCCGCAATTCTGTTGGGCGATGTGTTTTCGGGCGCCGGCCAGGCCGGTGCGCGCGCCATCGCGCCGGCGCCGCCGCCCGGGCAAACTTCAACGCTTTCGGTGCCGCTGCTCGCAGCGGTCGCTTCCGCCGCCGGGCTGGACTGGGCCCCGCCTTCGGGCCTCACGGAAGTGCGCGTCCTTCGCGCCGCCGGAGTCCGCGCCACCTTGCCGTTGGCCGATAGCGCGCAAACCGCGGGCGAAGCCGTGGTCCGCCGCGGCGAAACCGTGACATTGGTCTATCACGTGCCCGGCATTCAGCTTTCCACCAACGCACGGGCGCTGGAGGGCGGCGGAATTGGCGATAACGTTCGCCTGGTCAATCTAAGCTCCAACCGCACCGTGAACGCCACCATCACCGGCCCTGGCGCGGCGCGCGCACGATGAACAAGCCGACGCTCCTGCGCCGCGCCGCGCTCTTCGCTCTCGCGGCGGCTTCATCGGCGTGCGCAAGCCATCCCGTGGGCGAGATGGCGCAAGACGTGATCGCCGCGCCCGGCGTCGCTTTCAGCGCCGCCCATCGCGCCGTCGGCCCGCCGCAATTGGCGCCGGTGCGTACGCCCGCCGCGCTCAGCGGCGACGAATATCAATCCATGCCCCAGCCGGAACCCGCAAGCTATTCTGAAGGCGCGCCCAATTCATTGTGGCGCCCAGGCCGGCGCGGCTTCTTCAACGATCAGCGCGCCTCACGCATCGGCGACATTCTCACCGTCGCCATCGAGATTTCCGATCGGGCCGAACTCAGCAATTCGTCCAACCGAACCCGAACCGCGTCGGGCTCGGCGGGCATCGGGCATTTTTTCGGACTTGAGGGCGCGCTTGGCCAGGTGCTCCCCGGCGGTTTTGATCCAAGCGCCATGGTCGACGCCGATTCCGCTTCCAGCCATTCCGGCCAGGGCGCGATTAATCGTGAAGAAAAAGTCCAGCTTACGGTCGCCGCGGTGATCGTCGATCGCCTGCCCAACGGCAATCTCGTTATCGCTGGCCGCCAGGAAGTGCGCGTCAACGCCGAATTGCGCGAGCTTACCGTCTCCGGCATCATCCGCCCGGAAGACATCAACGCCAACAACACCATTAGCCAGGATCAAATCGCCGAAGCGCGCATCTCTTACGGCGGCCGCGGCCAAGTCAGCGCCGTGCAGCGCCCGAACTGGGGACAGCGCATGACTGACGCGATCACGCCTTGGTAGTCGTCATCACACGCCAACGCCGCGCGCCATAAGCGCCGCGAACAGCGGGATCAGCACAAAAACGTGCAGCTCGATCATCACCAGGCGCCGTATTTTTTTGACGCTGACGTCGTCGACACTGAACGCGGCGTCGCTGCGCGCGCGTTTGTTCCAGGCCAAGAATGTCAGCGTCGGCCCGATTGAGATCAGCCCGACCAGGGCGAACGCCGCCATTTTGGCCCAGAAGAAGGGCTCAGCCGCATAATAAGCCGCCCCCTTCTCGCCCCAGAGCACGCGCGCAATTCCGGCTGCGATCACCCCGACCGCGGCAATGGCGTAGAACAAATCAATCCGCAGCAGCAGCCGCGCCACCCGCCCATCCACTGGCAGGCGCAAGACGAACGCCTCCGCGCTCAGCGTCCCCGCCAGCAGAAAGGCAAATACGAAATGCAGAAACGAAAGCGCGGAATCGTGGATTGGCATGGCGGGAATTCAGCACGTGTGGGGCGAGCGGGCAAATCTTCATGTACCTACTCCTCCTTCTCGCGGCGGAGAATGCGGCCCGCGGGCCAGCCTGATGGGGACATCCCAAGGATCCAAGCAATGCCCTGCACAGGCCGGTAAGCGGTTGAAAACCGATCAGTGTGTTGCAGCCCACGAACCAGCATGTTGGCCCGAAGCGGCCACTTGCCGAATGCCGTGAAATTTCGCATAGACTTTGCATCCGGGTAGAGCGGTGCCCCGGTTAGGCGAAGGCCCAATCACCGCGCCTTTCCTGTTGGAGGCGCATCATGGGCAAAGCAAATTTTTCGATCATGTCTCGTCGAGCGGCGCTCATCGGCGCAGCAAGTCTTGCCGCCAGCTGCGCAAGCCCGACTGGGACATCTGCCGAGCCGACGAGGGTCCTTTTCGTTTGCCAATACGGCACCGTGAAGAGCGCCATCGCGCGCGAGCAATTTCGGCGCTTGGCGGCGACTCGCGGAATCCTCGTTCACGTCCAATCGCGGGGCATTTCGCCAGAGGATCATATTTCGCCCGCGCTCTCGGAGGCCTTGGCCGCAGATGGCTTGGACATCCGCGGCGAACCCATTCGTGCGCTATCTACGAGCGATCTCGCCTGCGCCGATATCATTGTCGCCTTTGACAGCCTGCCAGTTCGCCTGGGTGCGTGGTCGGTTCGCGATTGGTCCGATGTGCCGTCAATGAACGCCAACTATGGTGCGGCGCGCGCCGTATTGCTCGAAAGGTTGAACGTGCTCATGGCCGAAATTGAGCGCAAATAGACAATCGGGGACACGCGCGGGCCGATTGTCCGCGGTCGGCGATCCCCACTCGGTGGACCCCACCTTTTGAGTGTCCGTTTTCAGTGCCGAAGCCGACAGGCCAACGACGCGGGCATGGCCAAAAACGTGCCCCGTTTCAGAGGCTAGAGCGGGCAAGGCATGAAGCCAAAGGGACTTCAGGGCCCGGCGACGTCCAACCCCAGCAAGATGCGGTTTTCCGGCGTATCTTCGAGCACCCGCCACTCTGAGATGAGAGATTGTTCCACTATGGCGGTCCATAAAGTTGGGCCAGCAAGGCGAGGGTCCGAGCAGCGCGATCGACCGGCGATCACGACGCGCCGTTTCTCTGCCGATATGAAATCAAACTCATTGTGATAATATGGAAAGGCGGCGAAGAAGCCCTGCCAAGCCGAAAGACACGCCGCTTTGCCGACAACGGAATTGTTGGCGCTGTCAACGAAGACATGGCCGTCCGCCATCAGTTCGGCGAGCCCTTGCAGATCTCTTCGGTTGATGCACTCATTGAACGCAGCGGCGAGATCGCGGCAACTCACGTCACAAATCAATCGTCCCGGTGCACGCGCTCTCTTCGTTCGTGGCGTTCTTGCGCTTCCAGCGACAGCGTGGCGATTGGGCGGGCGTCGAGGCGCGACAGGCTGATCGGCTCGCCGGTTTCCTCGCAATAGCCGTAGGCGCCATCGTCGATGCGCCGCAGCGCATCCTCGATCTTGGCCACCAATTTGCGCTGGCGATCACGGGTGCGCAGTTCGATGGCGCGGTCGGTTTCGCTGGTGGCGCGGTCGGCGAGATCGGGCTGGGCGGCGGTGTCTTGCTGCAGCGAAGCGATGGTGCCGCGGCTTTCTTCGAGCAGCTCTTGCCTCCAAGCCAGCAGCTTGCGGCGAAAATAATCGCGCTGGCGCTCGTTCATGAAAGGCTCGCCGTCGCTGGGGCGGTATTCCTTGATCGACGCGCCCATGTCCGAACTCCCGCTCTGCCCGTCGCCCCCGCGAGGCGCCGCCTTATAACGTTGGCCTTCCGCGTCGTCCATTGAGCAAGAGCGGCGCCAAACCCGGCCAAAAAGCTTTATGTTGCGGTGCGGCATCAGCACCTCCCTAGTCCGTTTTCAGGAAAAGTGTGAAACGGTTTTCCGGCAGAAAACGGCCTGAACTAAAGATTGAGCGCATTTTCGGACACAAAACCGGTTCCCATTTTTGTTGAAAATGCGCTGGCCATTTCCAGCTTCGCAAGCTCGACCTCGAGCCGCGTATCAATTTCCAGCAGCACCTCGTCCAGACCGGCCTCGCCGGTCGGTTCGGCCCGCCGCCGCAAGGATGCGAGTTCCGCCATGACCCCCGGCGCGGCGATGCCCAGGGCGAGCCCGCGCAGCAGCTTTTCGAGCGCGTCGAGCACGTCGCGGCCGCGCCGGGCCTGGCGCCAGCGGCGCTGGCCCGGCTCGCCGTCGGCCTGCAGCGCTAAGAGGGCGCCGAGCGGGGTAACCGCGCTGGCCGACGAAGCGGCCGCCATGCGCGGCGGCGCATCAGCCGCCGGGGTAAAGCCGGACGCAGCCGCCGACCCTGCCCGTTTTGGGGTCGCGGAGGCGGAAACGCTCCTGCCGCTCTCAATCTTCATGGCGCGGACTCTCCGCCGCTGCTGTTTCCGATTTGTTAACGGGGCGGATTTGAACGCGCTGTTAACCGAGTTCACGCCCTATCGCCTTCATGCGGTTTGGTTCACGCGCGGTTTTGCTCGCCTTCGCCTCGATCGCGGCGATCACGCCGCCTTTCGCGGTCACCCCAGCTTGGGCGGCGCCGCGGATCAAGGACATCGCCGATTTCGAAGGCGTGCGGGAAAACCAGCTGGTCGGCTACGGGCTCGTCGTCGGCCTCGCCGGCACCGGCGATTCGCTACGCAACTCCCCGTTCACGCGCCAGAGCTTGGCCGCCATGTTGGAGCGGCTGGGCGTTAACGCCACCAACGGCAATCTCAACACCCGCAACGTCGCCGCGGTAATGGTCACCGCCAATCTGCCGCCGTTCGCCAGCCAAGGCTCGCGCATCGACGTCACGGTGTCGGCGCTCGGCGATGCACGCAGCCTCGCCGGCGGCCAATTGCTGGTGACGCCGCTAATCGGCGCTGACCAGCAAGTCTACGCCGTAGCGCAAGGCGCGCTCGCCGTTGGCGGCTTCAGCGCCGAGGGCGCTTCAGGCTCGTCAGTGTCGCGCGGCGTCACCACGGCGGGGCGGATTTCCTCCGGCGCTCTGGTCGAGCGTGAAATCGTCTTCGATATCGCCGCCCAGCCGGAATTGCGCTTGGCGCTGCGCAATCCTGATTTCACCACCGCCCAGCGCATCGTCGCCGCCATCAACGCGGCTGTAGGCATGGAAGCCGCCCGCGCCGCCAATCCGGGCACCATCGTGCTGCGACGGCCGGCCGAATATGCCGGCGATATGGTCACGCTGCTGGGCGCAATCGAAAATCTCGAAGTCGCCGTGGATGCGCCCGCGCGCATCGTCATCGACGAAAACTCCGGCATCGTCGTCATGGGCGAGAACGTGCGCGTGTCCACCGTCGCCATCGCCCAAGGCAGCCTCACCATCTCGGTCACCGAGGATCCGTTCGTTAGCCAGCCCGCCCCGTTCAGCCGCGGCGAGACGGTCGTCGCGCCCTCTTCCGGGGTCAATGTGGAGGAAGAGCCTGGCGGGCTCGTCGTGGTGCCGGGCGGGGTGCCGCTGCGCCAATTGGTCAATGGCCTGAACGCGCTCGGCGTCAGCCCGCGCGACATGATCGCGATCCTGCAGGCGCTGAAAGCAGCCGGTGCGATCCAAGCCGAAATCGAAGTGATGTGATGACAGAACTCAACGCGCTCAGCGGCGCGCCTCTGCCGATGCTTCAAGCGCAAGGCGCGGCGCCGCTGCCGCGCGCTGGCGCGCCGTTGCTGCCGGCCGCGCCTGACCCGGCCACCGCCGAGATCCGCCGCGCAGCGCAGGAGTTCGAATCCATGTTTTTGTCGGAAATGCTGGCGCCGATGTTCGACAGCCTCGACACCGAAGGGCTTGGCGGCGGCGGGCTTGGCGAACAAATCTTCCGGCCGATGCTGGTTGAGCAATATGCCAAGGCGGTCGCCCACGCCGGTGGCATCGGCTTGGCCGACAGCATCGTGCGGGAGCTCACGGCTTTGCAGGCCGCCATGGCGCCGCCGCAGGAGGCCCAAGATGGCGCTGATCGCTGAAGACGCCGCCGACCGCGCCGGCCAATTGATCCTGCTGACCGAGCGGCTCACCATCCTAATTAGCGCGGAAACCGCACGCATCGAGGCGCGGGCGCCCCCGCTCGACGCCGAAACCGACGAGAAAAATCGCCTCGCCAACGCCTACCGGCTGGAACTGGCGCGGATCAAACAGGATCGCTCGCTGCTAGCCGGCGCCCCGCCGGCCTTGCTGGCCGAGCTCAGGGCCAAAACCGAGGTCTTGAACACGGCCCTGGCTGGCCACGACATCGCCCTTGGCGCGGTCAAACTGATAGCCGAAGGCCTGGTCCATGCCATGGCCGAGGAAATCGCTCGCCAGCGGGGCGGCGCGCGTGGCTATGGCGCCAGCGGTGAGCTGGATGGTTCTGGCGGCGCGG
This sequence comes from Alphaproteobacteria bacterium, assembly GCA_031379565.1. GTDB lineage: Bacteria > Pseudomonadota > Alphaproteobacteria > Caulobacterales > Aquidulcibacteraceae > Vitreimonas. The sequence goes on along the minus strand of JANNFH010000320.1, from coordinate 5,531 downwards.
CTTCGGCTGTCCTCGACCGCAGCGCGTAACCTCGCCGCCGTTTTGGCGCCACGATTACCGCCTTATTGGCAACGCCTTATTGGCGCCCCTCATCGGGGATGAAATTCCCCTATCCTGTAATTCATCTTGCTCGACCGCGTTTGGGTCGGCTTTGTATATCCACAGTTTCCGTGGGGACGAATGAAGCACGTTGGATCCAGTCGCGCTTGGCGGCCCGTGAGGCCGCGCAGCGCGCCGGGCCTAGGCCTTGGCGCGCTGAGCGCGCTTGTCTTCAATCTCTGCCTGCTGCTGCTGCCGGCGGCGGGCGCGAGCGCGTTCTTCGTTGTCAGCCGTGACCAGCTTTACGCTTATGAGCTCTCGCCAGCCGGCCAGCGGGCAGTGCGCCACCGCGTCGAGCGCCTGGCCGGCGATCTGATCCAGCTTGATTTCGACCGCCATCAACAATGGGACGATCTCGTCGCCATGCAATTGATGAACAATGACGTCGCCGCCGCACGCGGCTTTCTCTTGAGCGCCCGGCGCATGCTGCCGCCCCAGGACGCCAATCAACTTGACCACCGCGTCCGCGCCGACGCCCCCGACGCCGAGATCGAACTCGCGGCGCTCGACTTGCTCACGCCCGGCACGCGCGCCCGCTACGAAGCTATTGTGCCCCTGCTTGCACGCCGCTCCGCCAGCGGCGCCGGCGACCGGCTCGAGCCCGGACGCTTCACGGTGCTGGGCGATCAGCGCGATTTCGAGATTCTCGCGCAAGCGGTCCTACAGCAGTCCGAGGGCGATCCGGTCCATTTCGTATTGACCGGATTGGGCCTCGGCCTCGGCGGGGATTTTACCCCGCGCATGGCGGCCGGCGCTTCGGCGCTGATCGTCTCGTCGCGGCGGCAAGACTATCCAAGCGCGCTCGGGCAAGAAATTCGCGCGCTGGTGGGCTCAGCGGTCTCGGCCGAGCGCTTCCGCAGCGAAGCGCTGCGGCTCGCGAACGGCGCTGATGCCGCCGCCTATCCCAACGCCGCCGCGGCTTTTCGCGCCGCTGTCGCGCCAAGCCAGATGGCAGCCCTGAAGAGCGCACTCGACCAGATCGGAGCGATGGGCAACGCAACATCGACAGCGGGCGCTTCCGTCCTACTGACGCACGCGCGTAATTTGCGGGACATTCCGCGGCTGCGCCTGGTGGCGCAAGCCGCCGGCGATCGTGCCATTGCCGTGGCGAAGGGTGTGGCGCGCGACGGTGCGCTTGCGGTCGCAGCGCGCGGAGAGCTCACGTTTTCGCGCGATCTCACCACGCTTATCGGCATTGCTGGCCTGGCCTTGGCGGCGCTGTTTGTATTTGCGGGCCTAGCGATCATGCATCTGGCGCGGCGCGCGTGGGCGCACTTCGCTGAGGATCCTGACGGCGGCGAACTGGTCGAAAGCTTCCGCGGCGCCTGGACGCCGCTTTGAGCCGCTCCCGCTCACGTTGAAGCGGTTTGCTCTTTGCAGCTTCACCCACAAGGGGAGAAGGTCAATCGTGCTAGACGGTGCTCTAGACCCGTTCCCGATTGGATTGAATCAATCCCATCGGGATAAAACGGGTCTATATTTATACTTTGAGCGGTTCTCGTCCGAAAACCGCGTAACACTTTTCGGGAACCGCTCTAGCCGCGAAACAGCGAGAGCACCGCTTGCGGCTCGAAATTGGCGATCGATCTGCCCCCCGCCGCGTCGAGACCTTGACGCACTTGCAGCGCCAGCAAGCGGGCCGCATCGGCGTCGAGGTCTGTGCGCACGCCGTGGACCCCGGCGCCCGCACCCTCGGCCGCGCCGAGAAACCCCTGATGCGCTTCGAGTGAACGCGCCGCGACTGAAAGGCGATCCATCGCCTGCAGCAACGCATCCATTGAGGCGCGCGCACTTTGCGCCAAGTCGGCGTCGCCGACGTGGGCACCGCGCCGCACCTGCAGCGCGTCCCCCGCGCCGGGGCTATCTTTTAAGCGCAAATCGACGCCGGAGACTTCCACCGGCGGCGTCCCTGGCTCGGCGCTCACGGCTAGCGTCTCGCCGGCCAACACGTTTACGCCGCCGCGAACAGCGCCAGCGACGCGCTCTTCCAACGCCGCCAACACCCCCTCCAATTGTGCTTGCGCGCCCGCATCGGCGCCGCCCGCCAGATGCAGCACTTGCGCGAGCATGGCGTGCGCCTCCTGGCCGACCCCAAGCGCCTGGCGCACCTGGGCGAGCCCGTTGCGCACGCTTTCGCGCGCCGCGCTCCAGCTCGCGGCATCGCCAAGTTCGACCCGGTCGCCGGTGCGCGCGTAATCCGTGCGCGGTTGGGCGGCTGCGGGCCTGTTGCGCGCATGGCGCTGATCGGCGCCGAGCGCTGCCGCGCCCGCGCTGTTCGGATTGATGGTGGAAACCATGCCGTCCGCTCCTTCGGATCGCGCGCTCAAAACAAGAAAGCGCGCGGCGCGCTTCGCCGCAGGCGGATACGAAGCGTAAATTCGTTAACGAAGCGTTAACATTAATGCGGTTCGGCAAGTTATTTTAACGGATTGTTTACGACTCAATTGTCGCCCGAATATAGGCTGCCACCGCGCGCGAGAACGCCAATTGGGCCTCGCTGGGATAGCGGCGTTCGACTTCCAGGGTTTGGCCGTTGATCACGGTTTGCACGAAGCGGCCCGCTTGCCGGTCTTTTTCAACGACCAATTTGCCAGGCAGGAGCTTGGATTTGGCTTCGGCCTCGCGGTCCGGCGCCAAGCCGTCTGGAGCGGCGGTCTCAAGATGTTTCGGGTTGGATTGTTCTGGCGCGGCTTTACCGGGGCGCGCGATGGCGATCGTACGCGGCTCGATCAGCGATGCCAGGGGTGCGGGGTGCTACCCAGTTGAAGTCGGCGGGGACGGACGAACCGTCCCCGCCTCTCTCATAGTTCAGTTTAGCGGAAGAACGACAGCACGATCGACGGCGCCGAGTTGGCGATCGACAGAGCTTGCGCACCCAGCTGCTGCTTCACTTGCAGCGACTGGAGGCGAGCCGATTCCTTGGCCAGGTCGGCGTCGACCAGGTTGCCGATGCCGACTTCGATCGAATCCGACAGCTTGCCGAGGAAGGTTTTTTGCACATCGAGAGCCTTCGACGAAGCGCCGAGAGTCGCGAGGTTTAAGTCGAGCGCCGTCAATGAGGCATCGATGGCGTCGGACGCAGCAGACGCGCCCCCCGTCGTCGAAATGTCGAGCGAGGAAGTGAAGGTCGCGAGCGCTTGGCCGCCCGTGCCGAGCCGGAAGTCGTAACCGGTCACAAGCACCGAGTTGGCGCCGCCGCCGCCGCCCACGCCGGCAACGCTGGATGAGCCGTCGCCGAAGTACGCGGCCATGTCGGCATCGCCAGACGCAATCGTGGTGGCGACATCGAAGTCGCGGCTGGACGACCAAGTGACTTCACCGGTGGCGTCATCGAACGAACCGTTGACGATACCGCCGGTTTCCTGACCAACGCGGGTCACGAACTCGGAGATGGTCTCGCCGGCTGCGAATACGATGTTAAACACCGCTTCGTTCGCCGCGCCCGGATCGGTGGTGAAGGCGATGGAATCGCCGGCCACAACCAGGTCGCCGTCGCCGCTCGGATCGAACGCGTCGATGGCTTGGTTGCCGTTCGCGACCGCAGCGGCCACGCCCGCGCCTACCACTTCTTGGGCGCCCGCGCCGCCGCCGCCGGCGGCGTCAGAGGTCAGAACCGAGAAATTGGCGAGGTTGGAGCCGTTGACGAGGTTGGCGCCGTTGAAGGTCGCGGCGTTGGCGATCTGATCGACCTGATCGCGCAGCGCGGTGAAGTCTGCATTGAGCGCGTCGCGTTGATCTTGGGAAAGGTCCGTCGCTTGGGCGGCGACCGCTTTGTCCTTCAATTGCTTGAGGATGTCGCCGATGGCTTCGCCAGCCGAGAGGCCGACGTCAATGGCGGAGGCGGCGCGGTCAATGCCGTCCATCACGGCGCCGAGGGCGGCGACGCGAACGCGTTGGCCTTCGGCGATGGCGAACACGGCGCCGTTGTCCTTCGCCGACGCAACCTTGAGGCCGGTGTTGACGCGATTTTGGACTTCGGAAAGCTCGCGACCGGTTTGGTTCAAGCTCTGCAGCGCGACGAGTGCGCCGTAATTGGTGTTTACGCTGATCATTTGCATGGTCCTTCTGGACTAATGTTGACAGGCCGTTTTAGCCTGCAGGGAGCTTCACCCCGCACCGCGAGATGCAATCGCCGTACGCCATCCTTCATTTGGACAGTTTACGGGCCGCCTTGGCGTTAGGCATAAAGGCGGAAGGTTAATTTGCGGTTTGCGACGCGCGAATCCGAAACGAAAATGCACGGCAAAATTTGCCGGGTCAGCGGGCGGCCAAGCCTTCCATCATCGAGCGATTGATGTCGATCAGCGGGTCGATTTCGGCGACGCCGCGCAGCACCTCGCTTGAGTGCTTTGAGACCCAGAGCGCCAGCGAGATGATTTGCGCGCGCAGCGTCATCGGCAATTGGTTCTGCGCGGTGGCGCAATCGGCGCTGAGCACGTTCCATAGCTTGCGATTGGCGTCGAGAGCGTCGGCCAGCACGGTCGGCTGGGTGCACACTGTTCCCTTCATGCGCACCAGATCGGCGGTAACAATGCCAAAAGCGCGATATTCCAGCTCTCTTGGGCTCTCAGCCTGCGTGGCCGCGCGCTGGTAGGCTTGTATCGACATCAACCAACCCCAAGCGCTCGGCCTCATAGGCGATGAGTTTCCGGCAGCGCATCAACGCACGGTAGTACTCGCCAGCCATTACTTCTTTGGAAACGCCGATGCATTCAGCCAGCACATTTGGGTCACGCACCGCGCCCATGAATTCGGTCAGGCGCGAGGCGAATTCCGAATAGGCTTTGTCCCGGCCGGAATCGTCTAAATACATTAACATGATCGGGAAATAGATCCGGCGCGCAGGCGTTCCTGCCTCATCGGCCTGCATGATGTCCTTCTCACGCAGCACCGAAGCCTTGTTCTGAAGCACCAGCGCGGCACGCCGATCGCCGTTCTGCACCACAGCGCCGTTGACGACGAATTTCTCGCCCGGCCGTAACGATAATTTCAAAGGCATGCTCAACCCCAATTCTGGGATTCCAAATAATCCGCCAGCCTCGCCTGCGCTTGGTTAACGAATGATTGCGGCCCGCGCGTCTGTTTGTTTCGTTGACGAAATTCATCCATGCGGTAGGGGCTTGCAGCGCCGACACGCAGGTTCGTGTCTGGTTCGCATCACCAACGCCGCGCACGAAGCGCGCCGCCGATTTGCGCCTTGCCCCACCCCACCCGTCGATCTAGCCTGACCTCGGGGGACGAAATCAGTTTTGTGAAGCAGGCCAAACGCCGTCGCCGGCGGACGCACCCGCTTGCAAAGACACTCGAACGAGCCCCAGGGGGCGTTCCGGCCCTACGCGCCGGTTCGTTGGGGGTTGAGGGGCGCGCGCGCTTGCTTCCGCGAGCGTGCGCGCCTTTATTCGTGCTCTCTGAACCGCTTTCAGGAAAAGTGT
>JANNFH010000309.1:0-1524 GCA_031379565.1 Alphaproteobacteria bacterium | reverse complement strand
CGGAGCGATGGGTTTTCTGGTGGAGGAGGCGGCGCCACTGTTTGGTGGCGTCCAGGCGTACGACCGCAACATGCGTCTTACGCTCGCCATTCTCGCGGTTGCCCTCGGTACGTGGGTGACGGGGTTGGGCCTGTATGCGATAGGCCGCTGGCAGAGCCACAGTGTTCGAAAGCGGTGGCCCAAGTTGCGTCCCTTGGTGCTTCAGGCCGCGGCCATCGTTCGGCGTCATCCGTGGCGAACGGCGCTGGGCGTGCGCTTCGCGTTCGGTTTGCGCATCCCGCTTCCGATCGCATGCGGCGTCGCCCGCATGCCCATCTGGCTCTTTTTCACCGCCAGCGCGATCAGCTGCCTGGTGTGGTCCGCGATGTTCACGTTCACGGGCTTCTACCTGGCCCAGTTCGCCGAGAACGTGATTGGCGAAGTGCGTCGCTACGTGCCCATGATCGGAACGATCTTGGTGGCGCTCATGTTCGCCGGCGGCTGGTGGATGCGGCGTCGCCACATCGCCGAGAAGACTGCGCGGGTGTTGGATCGCAAGCCGCTCGAGACGCCGCACGCCGGCACCGAAGGGATCAATCGCTGATCGCGCGCGTTAGTAAATACGCTGCCAGCCCTCGGCGCCGACGATGGCGCCGATGATTGCACCAAACATCGCGCCTTCCACCGCCCCTCCGCCCACCAAAAGCGCGCCCTCCGCTGCCTGAAATCCTGTTTCCGACCAAATGACCACAGCGAGGAGACCCGCCACCGCCGCGAGGACTAAGGCCCCAATCTTCAGCCCCCTGATAGCGCCTGCACCGGCTGTCTTCCCCTGGCTGACGAACAGCTGACGCACTGCGGACACGGGAATGCGCCGGTGGATCGCGCCACTTTCAGCCACGTCAATCGTGTCTGCGGCCTGCGACATGAACGTGCCGGTGTACGTCTCCGTGGCCGTTGAGACGCGGACGCGAGTGCCTGGCAAGACCTGCGGAAGCTGTGCGCTCAACAGCATGGGTGAAGCCAGAGCGACAAACGTCAGCGCGTATCTCATGGTTTCCTCAGGATTGCCTGTCACGCACAAAGTACGCGTGTCACGGCAACGCGCCAGCGGCGCTTAGAGCGAGTTGAAGCTGAGCTGGACTTTTACGCCATCACCGCCGCGTTTTTCTCCGCGCACGGTCTTGGGGATTGCCAGCACCGACCGGCCGTCCTTCCCGCGCCAAACGCTGGTCTTCCACTCGTGCCCGTCCACGATCGCGATCACCGGCGTGCGACCCCAGCCGTGCGTCACCGGCGGCGAGTACTTGTCCGGCAGTGTGACGAAGTGCCAACCGCCCTTGCCCGGGTAGCGCCACAGCTTGGCCCTGAACGCCACCGTGAGCGACGGTATCATCGCCAGCGGAACAGTTTGAGCGCAAGCACGAAGCACACCACGCCCCATGCGCCGATGATGAGCATCTCGGGCCCGACGACGGACAGCCCGTCGCCGCGCAGCATGCTCGCCCTCAGCGCGTTGTTCACCGCCGTCAGGGGCAGCGCCTG
>JANNFH010000283.1:0-9418 GCA_031379565.1 Alphaproteobacteria bacterium | reverse complement strand
CCGGGAAGGCGCTATCGGAGACTCAAGCCGCCGCGGCCGAGACGGTCTGCGCCGCCGTGCGCGCGGGCGGTTTTCAGGTGTCGTTACTCGACGGCGTCACTGGCTCGGGCAAGACTGAAATCTATCTCGAAGCGGCGGCTGAGGCGCTTAGCGGCGCGCCGGACGCCCAGGTGCTGGTGCTGCTGCCTGAGATCGCGCTGACGCAGGCGGTGATGAGCCGGTTCGAAGCGCGCTTTGGCGCCGCGCCGGTGGAATGGCATTCAGCCATCTCGCACAAGGCGCGCCGGCGGGCCTGGCGTGAAGTGGCGGCGGGGCGGGCGCGGCTGGTCGTCGGCGCGCGCTCGGCGTTGTTCCTGCCGTTTCCGCGCTTAAGCCTCATCATCATCGATGAAGAACACGATCCTTCTTACAAGCAGGAAGAGGGCGTAATTTACCAGGCGCGCGATCTCGCCGTGGCCCGCGCCAAGCTTGGCGAGTGCGGCGTTATCCTCGCCAGCGCGACGCCGTCGCTGGAAACATTGGTGAACGCACAAGCGGGGCGTTATGCGCACGTAAAGCTTTCCGCGCGGCACGGCGCGGCGGAATTGCCCGAGGTCGGGCTCATCGACATGAAGCTCGATCCACCGGACAAAGGCCGCTGGCTTTCGCCGAAACTGGTGCGCGGCGCGGCCGAGGCGCTGCTGCGCGGCGAGCAGAGCTTGTTCTATCTCAACCGCCGCGGTTACGCGCCGTTGACGATGTGCCGCGCCTGCGGCCACCGCATGCAATCGCCGGACAGCGATTCCTGGCTGGTGGAGCACAAATATTCCGGGCGCCTGGTGTGCCATCTCACCGGTTTTTCGATGCCGAAGCCGAAGGCGTGCCCGGAATGCCTCGTGCCCGATCCGTTCGTCTCGATTGGGCCGGGGGTTGAGCGCATCGAAGAGGAAGTGCGCGAGCTTTTCCCGAAGGCGCGGGTGGAGATTTTTTCCTCCGACACCACGCCCCACGGCGATGCGGTGCGCGACCTGGTAGCGCGGATGGAGCAGGGCGAGATCGACATTCTGATCGGCACCCAGATCGTGGCCAAGGGCCACAATTTCCCACACCTGACGTTTGTCGGCGTGGTCGATGCCGATGCGGGCCTGCGCGGCGCTGACCCGCGCGCCGGGGAACGGACGTTTCAGCTGATCTCCCAGGTTGCCGGTCGTGCGGGGCGGGCCGAGAAGAAGGGTAGGGCGCTGGTGCAAACCTACGCACCGGAAGAGCCGCTGATGCAAGCGCTTGCGGCGCAGGACCGCGATGCGTTCATGGCTGTCGTCGCAGCGGAACGAGAGGCGGCGGGGATGCCGCCTTATGGGCGGTTGGCGGCGGTGATTGTGTCGGCGCCCAACGATGCGCTGGCCAACGAGGCCGCCCATGCGCTTGGTGAAAAAGCGCCCCATGCCGAAGGGCTCGATCTCTGGGGCCCAGCGCCGGCGCCGCTGGCGGTGATCCGCGGCCGCCATCGCCGCCGTTTCTTGGCCCGCGCCGATCGCAGCGTTGATTTGAGCGCGTTCCTGGCGGCCTGGGTGAGTCGGGTGAAGCTGCACTCGGCCGTGCGGGTGCAGATTGACGTCGATCCGTACAGCTTCTTGTGACGCGCCTCTGAAGTCCGGAAACGGCCAGCGCTGTCGCCCCCGATGCGCCAGAAACAGTCACTACAACACGGTGAAAGTCTCGATGGGATCGCACTCGATGACGGGCGGGGCGGCGGCGCTTGCCGCCTTGCTCATGGCCGGCGCGGCGTCCGCTTCACCCGAGGAAGATCGCGCCAATATCGCGGCGCTCGACACCGCCTATCAGGCGGCGGTTGAGCGCAATGATGCCGAAGCGATGGCGGCGTTTCTGCATGAGGACATGATCCTCGTTGTGGGACGCGGGACAATTTATACGCGCGAGGATCTGCTGCGTTCAGCGCGCGAGCGGGACGCGATCTATGAGCGCCAGGTTGAGGACGAAGGCACGCAGATCGTGCGGCTTTATCGGCTGGTTGGCGTTATGCCTTCGGGCAAGCTTCTGTAGCGCTGCCGGCGGAGGAGGTGCGGCGCTGATTGGACTTGAACACCAAACGGTGTCGCCCTTGCGGATGAAACTCTCACGTCATGAGCGGCTGCAAAGGAGCGAGCATGGGCAGGGGCAGCCGCTCACGAAATTGACGGCGGCCCTCCGTGCTTCACGGAGGGGGCGCTTGCAAACACACGGATTGTGCTCGTCGCAGCGCGTCACCGGCGCGTTCGAGATCGTTTGTGGTCGGTGAAACGATTGTGAAGCTATCGATCTGCATACCGACGTAATTCACGCAATTACCCTGATTTTCAGCACAGGAGATGTCGCGCGCGACAAACTCTGCTTCCGCGCTTTGACCTGCTACTTCGGAAGACTCGTTGAGGTTCAACTGGCGTACATCAAAAGAATACTGGAGAACCGATTGCCTTCCCTGAGCGATCTCAAGCGCGAACTTGCATGGCTCCAACTCCCTCAAATTGGCGCTCAGCAGTGAGCTCCGGACCCGAGTTGCGGCGATCAGATCATCCACGGCCTGGCGGTACGATTGCACCGCAGCATCAGCGCTCTGTCCAGAGCGACCAGCGAAGGATGCGGGCCCGGCGGCGGCTGGTGACCCGGTTGTTGTGGACGCTGGCGTCGAACAAGCAGCTATGCAGAACACTGCAAACATGAGCACGCTGATCGGTAAAAATTGGCGCACGGATAGCACTCTCCAATGGACGATCCTGAGCCCCTGACGGGCGGTTCGATACATCGCATTTCTCGGCCCCGCTCCTACGGCGCTAGCCGCGGCGGAAGCGCAGCCGGGCGCAGACCATGTCGGGGGAGTAGGGGAGCGCTTCTTCGGCGCCGTCCGGCCTGGTCTCGAATTGAATCGCTTGCCTCAGCCCCACCAATTGGACGCTCCCGTCCGGCGCTTCGTATAATCCGATTGCAACGGGGCCGTCGGACCCGCAGATGAACGGCGCGCCGTTATTGTCGCTGGCGCGCATAGTGTAGAGCGTCGGCGCTTCTTCGCCGAACAGGCCCATGATCTGCGCCAACGGACCGCCCGGCGCTTGCGCCATAATGTGGTGCGGGGCGTGATTGCCTTGCTCGAAACCCATCGAGCGTCCATCGGCGTGCCGCAAGCTCATCAGCACCAAGGGATCGCCGCCCGGCGCGCCGCCGGAACTGCGCCGAACCATGTCCATGCGCTCGCCCGCGATCAGTGCGGTTGCAGCGTCCGCGGCGACGAGGGGAACGCCGCCGCCACCGCCAGGCGCGGCGCACGCCGCCGCCGCTAAGCAAAGCGCAAAGGCCAAAATTCGCATCAGGCTGCCTCCCGAGAATTTCCAGCGGCCACTCAAGCACGTCTGTGTCCGAAGATCACCCCGGCCTTGACGCCGCGCGCTCCTTGGGGCGTTTGAGCCGCCATGGACCTTATCGCTACGCCCGCCTTCTGGGTCAGCCTGACGGCGCTGACCTTTCTCGAAATCGTGCTCGGGATCGACAATCTGCTGTTTGTCTCGATCGCCGTTGGCAAGCTCAAAGGCGCCGAGCAGCGCCGGGCGCGGCGGATCGGGGTCTGGGGCGCGATGCTGCTGCGCATCGCCATGCTGTCAGGCATCTTCTGGATTATCCAGCTGGAAGAATCGCCGCTGGTTTCGATGCCCGCGGCTTGGGCGGCGCTATTGGGCATCAACGATCCGCACGCGGCCGAGGCGTTCACGCAATTCACCGTGAAAGATCTGATTCTCTTTGCCGGCGGCATGTTCCTGCTGGTGAAAGGCACGCAGGAGATTCACGCTTCGGTGCAGGGCACGCAGCATGAAGAATCCGAAGCCAGGAGTGAATTCGGCGCTGTGGTGGTGCAGCTCGCTGTCATCAACATCGTGTTTTCGCTCGACAGCGTCATCACCGCCGTTGGCATGACCGACATTCTCGCCGTGATGATTCTGGCCGTCGTGCTATCGACCTTCGTGATGGCGTTCGCCGCCAAGCCGCTGGCGGATTTCATTGACGAACACCCGACCATGAAAATGCTGGCGCTGGCGTTCATCCTGCTGGTTGGGATGGCGCTGGTGGCCGATGGACTCGGCTTCCACATCCCGCGCGGCTATCTCTATTTCGCCATCGCGTTTTCACTGGTGGTGGAATTGCTCAACATCCGCGCGCGGGCAAAGTCCGAGCGGGCGGGGAAGGGCGCATGAGCTTCGAGGTCAAGCCGATCGGGATCGTGCGCTCGCCGCGCAAAGACTTGCGCGACGATTTTTGGGGCGCGGTGGAGGCCGAGATACTGCTCGATGCGGCCTTCGATGAAACCGCGCTCTACGGACTCGCAGATTTCAGCCATGTCGAAGTTTTGTTCCTGATGGATCGCGTTGATCTCAGCAAAATTGAAACCGGCGCCCGGCATCCGCGAGAGCGCTCCGATTGGCCGCTGGTGGGCATTTTTGCGCAGCGCGGAAAGGCGCGGCCCAATCGCATCGGCCTGACGCGCGCGACCATCGTCGCTGTCGAGGAAAACACCTTGCGCGTGCGCGGGCTTGACGCCATCGACGGCACGCCAGTGCTGGATGTGAAGCCGTGGATGGATGAATTCGCCCCCATCGGACCAACGCGCCAACCGGCATGGGCGAGCGAATTGATGCGTGACTATTTCAAGGACTGAGCGATGGCCAATGAACTCAACCCGGTTTACATGAAGTTCCGTAAGCGTGCCCTGGCGTGGCGCGATCCCCAAGCGCCGATTGGCTCGCCAAGCGGCATCATCATGGAGACCGGCGTTCCGGAGGGCGTTGTGTCTCTGGTGGTGATGAGCGATGGCACGGCTAGTTTGTTCTTTAGCGGCGGCGGCGCCATCCTTGGCGCCGGCGTCCATCCTGGGCCGGCGCGGGCCGCGCGAGAACTGGCGTTGGCGGCGGCGCGCTTCGCCCAGCAAATGCAACCGGCGCTTGATCTCGCGATGCCGAAGCTGGGCATGGTCAACCTCTTTGTGCTGATCGACGGCATCATTCGCGGCGCTTCTGGGAAGGAAAAGGACTTCGGTGAGAACCGGTCGCCGGTCTCCCCGCTTTTCCATGCGGCACATCACGTCGTGGCGGAGATGCGGCGTTTGCCGCCGCCGAGCGACGCCGGCAAGAAATGAGCTAGGTTGAGTGTTTGAGGGGTTGGCTTTTGCCAATTTCGAGCAGCGCTTGCCACAAGTCTTCGGCGAAGCGCACGGTCGCGACACTTGCCTTCACCTCGACCAGAGCTTGGCTTTGCTTGTTCAGAGCGCTTTCCAGATCGGCGCCGTTGACGCCCTGGGTTGCGTCCAGCATGCGCGCGGTCGATAGCTCGAAGCGATCAAACGCGCGCGCTAACGCCAGCATGGGGGAGGGTATCGCCAACATCGCGTTATCCTCGCGTAGCCGGCTTAATCGACTGTTCACGAATTGGGTAAACGAGCGTATACTATCTTAGTCGGCATGAATGTCGCGATCCTTGGTCTCCGGCCAGAACACGAGCGTCACCGCTGCGGCGATCGCCGTGATAATGACAGGGAACCACAAGCCCGCATTGATGCGCCCGGTGGCGGTGTTGATGGCGAACACGATGGCCGGCAGCAGGCCGCCGAACCAGCCGGTGCCGATATGGTAGGGCAGCGAAAGCGCGGTGTAGCGGATGCGAGTGGGGAACAGCTCCACCAGCGCCGCCGCTTGTGGCCCGTAGAGCGCGGTGGCGGCTACAACGAACAGCGCCATGATCGCGAACACGCCGAATTTCTCGGTGAATACGCGAACGATTTCGGCCCAGCTCCAGCCTTGCATCGCGCCCGGCGCGGCGGCGGGATAGCCGGCATTGGTCAGCACCTCGCGCAATTGTGCGTCGAACGCCGCGCGCGTGGCGCGGATGTCTGAAATGCGCTGGCCTTCGGCGCTTACGCTTTCGAGCTCGTAGTCTTCGCCGACGCGGATGTGCGCGATCGAGCCGGGCGGCCCAGCGCGCGTTGTGTAGCTAACGCCGGCGTTGGCGAGCGCCGATTTGGCGATGTCGCACGAGGTGGAGAATTGATGCGCGCCGCCGGTGAGGTCGAGCTGAAAGGTACAATCGGCGGGGTCGAGGACGACGACGACGGGGGTTGTCGCCGAAGCTTCCGCCAAGGCCGGGTTGCCGAAGCGGGTAATGTAATGAAAGCCGGGAAAGTAGAGCACGAGCATCAGCAACATGCCGAACAACAAGACCGGCTTGCGTCCGATTTTGTCGGAGAGCCGAGCGAAGAATATGTAAAGCGGCGCTGAAAGCAGCACGACTGCGATCAATAGGATGTTGACGGTCTGGGAATCAATCTTGAGAATGCGCTCAAGGTAGAATTGCGTGTAGAAAAACCCGGTATACCACACCACGCCTTGGGCCATCATCACGCCGAACAGCGCCAGCAATACGATGCGCAGATTGCGCCACTGCAAGAAACTCTCGTGATAGGCGCGCTTGGAGATGCGGCCTTCCGCCTTGAGTTTCTGAAACGCCGGGCTTTCTTCTAGCTGCAGCCGAATCCAGACCGAGACGACCAGCAATCCAATCGAAACCAGGAACGGAATGCGCCAGCCCCAGGCGCGCAGCGCGTCCTCGCCAATGGCAAAGCGCACGCCGAGCACGACAAGGAGCGCGCCAAGCAGGCCAAAGGCGGCGGAGACTTGAATCCAGCCCGTTGCGGCGCCGCGGCGTTTGGGGTGCGCGTGTTCGGCCACGTAGATCGCCGCGCCGCCATATTCGCCGCCGAGCGCAAAGCCTTGCAGCACGCGGCAAGCGATCAGCGCGACGGGGGCCCAGACGCCAATGGTTTCCGCCGTCGGCAACAGCCCGATGGCGAAGGTGGCGACGCCCATAATGGTGATGGTGATAAGGAACGCGCCTTTGCGCCCGCTTGAGTCGCCAATCTTGCCAAATACGAGTGCGCCGATCGGACGGACGATGAAGCCCACCGCGAAGGTGAGAAGGGTGAATACAAACGCCTGTGCATCGGGCAGGCCGGCGAAAAACAACGGTGCCAGCACGGACGCCAATGCGCCGTAGACAAAAAAATCGTACCATTCGAACACGGTGCCGGCGGCGGAAGCGGCCACGACCAGGCGCATCTTGGCCGGGGTTATCTCGGGGCTGCCCTGCGCGGGCGCGGCGGCTTCGGTCATTTGCATTTCCCCCCAGGTCGGAATGGCTGTTTTGTCGCTGATCGGGCGTCCATCCGGGCGGTTGTCAAGCCCGAACGCGGCATGTTACTTCGCGCGCGCGTCAGAGGTCCGCGCGCGTGCCGCTGCGGCCAGCTGGCGTTTGGGTTTTCCCCAAGCGGAATCATTGGCTAACGGCGATCCGACAGCGCGGATTACCGGCGGCGAGCTTAGCGAGATGGAATTGGCCGAAAGCTTTGACGGCGAGGCTTCCGAGGCAGCGACACGCTATGCTCAGGCGGCGTTCGATTTAGCCAAGGAAACCAACGCGCTAGATGCGCTGGAGCAAGATTTCGCCAAGCTCGGCGCGGCCTGGGCCGAGAGCGCCGAATTGCGCGCGGTCGCCCGCTCGCCTTTGATTGACCCGGTGGATAAGGCGCGCGCGCTTGTGGCCGTGGCTCAGAAGCTCGGCATGAGCGAGCTTGGGCGCAACCTCACTGGCGTCGCTGCCACAAACCGGCGCGCCGCGGCATTGCCCGCTATCGGCTCGGCGTTTCGCACGCTGCTGGCGCGCGAGCGCGGCACGCGGCACGTGGAGATTGTCTCCGCCCGACCGCTGAGCGCTGCCGAACAGTCCGCCATCGCCGCGCAGCTGGGCGAGCAGCTTGGCGAAAAGGTTGATGCCGAAACGCGCGTCGATGACAGCCTAATTGGCGGCTTCGTCGTCAATGTCGGCTCACGCCAATTCGACGCTTCCGTCAAATCCAAGCTGGATGCTTTGCGTCTGGCACTCAAAACCGCCTGAACGAGGAACACAACGCTCATGGACGTTCGCGCCGCTGAAATTTCCGCCATTCTCAAGGAACAGATCAAGGGCTTCGGCACGGAGGCGAAAGTCTCCGAAATCGGCCGCATCCTGTCGGTCGGCGACGGCATCGCCCGGGTCTATGGCCTGGAAAATGTGCAGGCCGGGGAGATGGTTGAATTTCCCGGCGGGGTGAAGGGCATGGCCCTCAATCTTGAGCGCGACAATGTCGGCGTGGTTATTTTCGGCGAAGACCGCGGCCTGAAGGAAGGCGACACTGTCAAGCGGCTGGGTGAGATTGTGGACGTGCCGGTGGGCAAGGGGCTGCTTGGCCGCGTCGTCAATCCGCTGGGCGAGCCGATCGACGGCAAGGGGCCGATCAAATCAACCGAGCGGCGCACGGTGGATGTGAAGGCGCCGGGCATCATCCCGCGAAAATCAGTCCACGAGCCGATGCAGACCGGCATCAAGGCGATCGACGCATTGATTCCGATCGGGCGCGGCCAGCGCGAACTGATTATCGGCGACCGCCAAACCGGCAAGACCGCCGTCGCCATCGACACAATTTTGTATCAGCGCGAGGCGCACGACAAGAAGTTGAGCGAAAAGGAAAAGCTCTACTGCATCTATGTCGTCATCGGCCAGAAACGCTCGACCGTGGCGCAATTGGTCAAGACGCTCGAAGATCGAGGCGCGCTGTCGTACTCAATCATTGTCGCCGCCACCGCGTCGGAGCCGGCGCCGCTGCAATTCCTGGCCCCGTTCTCCGGCTGCACGATGGGTGAATATTTCCGCGACAACGGCATGCACGCGCTGATCATCTATGACGATTTGTCCAAGCAGGCCGTCGCGTATCGTCAGATGTCGCTGTTGCTACGCCGCCCTCCGGGCCGCGAAGCTTATCCCGGCGATGTGTTCTATCTGCACTCCCGCTTGCTGGAGCGCGCGGCAAAGCTCAACGACGATAACAAGGGCGGTTCGCTGACGGCGTTGCCGATCATCGAAACCCAGGCCAACGACGTCTCGGCCTACATCCCCACCAACGTGATCTCGATCACGGACGGGCAGATTTTCCTTGAAACCGATTTGTTCTTCTCGGGGATTCGCCCGGCGCTGAACGTCGGTATTTCGGTCTCGCGCGTCGGCGGCAATGCGCAGATCAAGGCGATGAAGCAGGTCGCGGGCCCGCTGAAGGGCGAGCTCGCGCAATACCGCGAAATGGCGGCGTTCGCGAAATTTGGCTCCGACCTCGACGCGGCGACGCAGCGCCTGCTCAATCGCGGCGCGCGGCTCACCGAATTGCTGAAGCAGCCGCAATTCTCGCCGAGCCCGGTCGAAGAGCAGGTGGTGCTAATCTATGCCGGCACGCGCGGCTATCTCGACAGGGTCGAGACGGGTTCGGTGCAACGCTTCGAGAAAGAATTGGTGGCGTGGCTGCGAGCCAAGAAGAGCG
>JANNFH010000259.1:0-5727 GCA_031379565.1 Alphaproteobacteria bacterium | reverse complement strand
CACCGGCGGCGGCGGCGCCGATATATTGAAGGGCGGCCCCGGCGGCGACAAACTCAATGGCGGCACGGGGATCGACACGCTCACCGGCGGCGCCGGCAACGACAAGTTCGTGTTCAGCGCCACACCGAGTGCGGCCAATCGCGACGTAATCACCGATTACAACGTCGCCGCCGATACGATTCAGCTGGAGGATGGCGTGTTCGTGGGCATAGGCGGCCCGGGCGTGCTTGCAGTGGCGGCGTTCTTCATCGGCGCCTCCGCCGCCGATTCCAGCGACCGCATCATCTACAATTCCACCAATGGCCGGCTCTATTTCGACGCCGATGGCCTCGGCGGCGCAGCGCAAATCCAGTTCGCTACGGTCAGCGCCGGGCTCGCGCTTACCGCCGCCGATTTTGTGGTGATCTGAGACCAAGCAGCCGCTATCGGGCCGCCTTCCATTCCAACCTGGTGGCTCTAGAATGGCCCCAAATTAAGGGGGCGACTTATGCGGATATTTGGATTTTTGAGCACGCTGGCGCTCGGCGCGGCGGTGCTGCTCACCCCGCAAGCCCGCGCGCAAATCGCGCTCGCCGACATCGAAACAGCCGTTGCGCGCGTGTCGCCGCAGGTGGTGGCCTGGCGGCGCGATCTTCACGCCCATCCCGAGCTTGGCAATCGCGAGACCCGCACCGCCGCTTTGGTCGCGCAACACCTGCGCCGTCTGCATATCGAGGTGCGCGCCGGCGTGGCGCACACCGGCGTGATCGGCATCCTGCGCGGCGCGCTCCCTGGCCCCGTCATCGCGCTCCGCGCCGACATGGACGCGCTGCCCGTGCACGAAGACACCGGCCTCGCCTTCGCCTCGAACGTGCAGACCCAGTACAACGGCGCCAGCACCTACGTCGCCCATGCCTGCGGCCACGACATGCACACCGCCATGTTGCTCGGCGCCGCCGAAGTGCTCGCCGGCTTGCGCGCGCAACTGGCCGGAACCATCGTGTTCGTGTTCCAGCCCGCCGAAGAAGGCCCGCCCGCCGGCGAGGAAGGCGGCGCCAAGCTAATGCTGGAGCAAGGCGCGCTCGATGACCCAGCGCCGTCGGCGATTTTCGGTCTGCACGTCGTGCCCGGCATTCCCGGTGAAATCGCCTACCGCCCCGAGGGGCTGATGGCCGCGGCCGATGAAATCCACATCGTCCTGCACGGGCGCCAGACTCACGGCGCCTGGCCCTGGCAAGGCATCGACGTGATCTCGCTCTCCTCGGCCATCGTCTCGGAATTCAACACCATCGCCGCACGCACCGTCGACGTCACCCGCACGCCGACTATCCTCACCCTCTCCGCCATCAATGGCGGCGTCCGCTGGAACATCATTCCCCAGGACGTGACCATGCTGGGCACGTTGCGCACGTTCGATCCCGATCAGCGCCTCGCCATCCAACATCGCATCCAGGAAACCGTGCGCTTGTTGGCCGAAAGCTACGGCGCCACCGCCGATTTGGAATTCATCCCGCATGGCATCGTCACCTACAACGATCCGGCCCTCACCGCCTGGGCGCTGCCGGCCATGCAGGAAGCCGCCGACGGGGCCGAGCACGTCAATTCCAACAAGATTCCGGTGATGGTGTCGGAGGATTTCTCCTATTTCCAACAGCGGATGCCCGGGCTGTTCGTGCATATCGGCGCCAGCGCCGACGGCGTCGATCCCGCGACATCCGCGCCCAATCATTCCCCGCGCTTTGATCCCAACGAGAGCGTGCTGCCGGTAGGCGTGCGCGCGCACGTGCTGATGGCGGTTCGCTATCTCGAAAGCGGCGGCTTGCCGGCGCGGTAACCGCGGCGCGCGGTCATACGCAGTTTTTCCGTCATTCCGGGGCGCACGAAGTGCGAACCCGGAACCCAGAGATCGCGCTTCGCGCGGCCGGAATGACGGAAATTTGGGCCCTTAGAGAGGCGCAATGATTCAGGCCGCTGGCATAATCCCGCCTCAGCGCATTTTCTCGACTTGGCTGTATTCCAGATCGACCGGGGTTTCGCGGCCGAAGATCATCACCGCCACCTTGAGGCGTCCACGTTCTTCGTCCACTTCCGAGACCAAGCCTTCGAACGATTGGAACGGCCCGTCCGACACCCGCACCCGTTCGCCGATCTCGTAATTGATCAGCGCCCGCGGCCTGACCGCGCCGGCTTCGGCCACTTGGCCAAGGATGCGTTGAATCTCTTTTTCGCTGACCGGCTGCGGCTTGTTCTGCGCGCCCAGAAACCCCGTCACTTTCGGCGTGTTCTTGATCAAATGGTAGGCGTCGTCGGTGAGGTCCATTTTCACCAGCACGTAACCGGGAAAGTGGCGCTGCTGGCGCACGCGCTTGGTGTTGCGCTTGATCTCGACCACTTCCTCGGTCGGCACCTGCACCTCGACGATCTGATCTTGCAGACCCTGGCGCTCGGCCTGTTCCTTGATCGCGTCGGCGACTTTTTGCTCGAAGTTCGAATAGGCGTGGACGATGTACCAGCGGGCGCGCGGATTGACCGGCGCGGGCGCCTCGGCCTCAGCCTCAAGCACGGTTTCCATCACGAGCCTCCCCCGCTCAAACTCAGCACGAGGCCAATCAGGAAGCGCATCAATGAATCGACCAAGTAGAAAAACACCGCCGCGCTGGCGCCCATGATCAGCACCATGATGGTCGAGACCGTTACTTCTTGGCGTGTCGCCCAGGTGACTTTTCGCCCCTCGGCGCGCACTTCGCGGAAGAACGCAATCGGCCCGCCCTTGCGCCGCGGTTCTGGTTCTTCGTCGGTGGTTTCGATGCTCATTTTTGCTCTTCGTTCTCTGCAATGTTCAAATGTGGGTTCGAGGTCGGTCCGGGCCAAGCGCCGGCGGCCAAGCCGGTGGCCAAGCGACGGTGGCCAAACGACAATGGCAGGAGTGGAGGGACTCGAACCCCCGACCTACGGTTTTGGAGACCGCCGCTCTACCAGCTGAGCTACACTCCTAAGCCCAAACCGCCTCCAGGAAGCGGTCTAAAATGCTAAATCGAAGCATTTCCCAGTCAGGAAATGCTCCAGGCCGCCCTGGCCGTTTTCCACAAGGATTTGCGAAAAACACCAAAATACGGCGGCGATTTTCACATCGCCCCGCTGACCGGGATCAGCGGCGCTTATGCCCGAAGGGCAAGCCGCCGACAAGGGGCGGTAGCGCGGGGGGGGTGAGCGCAGGGCTTAAGGGGGCGAAGCGCATGACGCGGCCTTCCCTATTCATTTGGGTAGCGCGCATTGGGGCGGCAACATACTTAGCTAGCCCCGACACGCGAGAATTTAGGCGTGCTGGGAGGCTGGCCATGCGAAGTGCATTGGTTTCGACAATCGCCGCGGCTGTTCGAAGTTCCATCACGGCGAGTGCGATGAGAAAAATATTGTCTGCCGGGGCAGCTTTCGCAACGTGTCTCATTGGGTCCGTGGCCGACGCGCAGCAAGCCTATCCCTTAAGATGTCGAGGCGGAGGCGCCATGGCCCTCAGTTTCGACCCCGGCATCCAGTATGGGCAATTGATCCACGCTCCCCACCAATGCCATTATGTTCTGGCCCAACCCATGCAGTGCGAACTGACGCCGACGACTTGGACTAACGGCTCTTTGATGACGATCGAATTCAGTCATGCGCCAACAGCGGCAAACACCGCTAACCCCGGACCGGGTCAATGCGCCTGGCTAGACCGGCCCCTCCTCCAAGGCGAAGGGTCCTCAATGACAATGGAATTGAAAGGGACCGCCCCGAATTCATATCTTATTCCTCGCTTCCGTGCGCGCGGCAGCGCCAACTTCCGCTTCGAGGGGATGAACGGCGCCGGGGGACGAGACGCCAACAACCCCACCCTTGTGCAGTTCAACACAATCTTGGCTGCCATGGACACCGGCGGCTTGTTCACAATTTACGCATTCAATGCGGGTTACGGTCTTCGCGTCAGTGCTGTGTCGCTCGATGCGAATGGGCCCAACTGAGTTGAGAAGCGCGGAAGTCGCTCCTACTGGCCTGCTATAGTCGGCGCAATGTTAGCAGCTTCTCCCGCGCCGCCGCCGCGCCGCCTTGGAAGGTCATCAACCGCACTTCGTAGAGCAAATTGCCGCGCCCATAGTGCAGCGCGTACGTGCCCAGATCGGTTTGATCCTGGAAGATCGCGCCATCGGCGTCGCCGGCCATTGGCGTGGTTCCGCCAGCAAGCATGTTGAGCATCATCGCCCTCGAGGTCGCGGCGCTCGATGGCTCGAGCCAAGTGATATTGACGCGCAATTGACCCATGCCGCCGCTTTGCTCGTCATAGGTGCAGTCGCGACGCGGAGCGCCCGGAATGGGCGCGACAGGAACTCCAGCGGCGTAGCTGCCCGTGAGCGCAGCAGAGACCTCAGCAGGCGTGAACACACACGCGTCGATCGCTTCGAGCGCAACGCTTTGCGCAAGGGCGGACGTGGACGGGGCGGCGACGGCGGGCGCGCTGGCGGCCGCTGACGAATTGTCGTCCGCCGCGGGCGCCGTGGCTTGGCCGCAGGCGGTCAAAACCGCCGACAAAAGCACCGCCGAAATCGCCTTGTACATAAAACGCTCCCCCGTCTGCCGAACCAAACTCAGCGCGTTACGCACACCACAAGCGCCTCAGCGACGCGCTACCCAAATGGGTAGCGATCCTGGCGGGGTCATTTGGTTAGGCTGGTCTCCGCGAGGCCAAGGCATTGGAGACATAACATCGTGAAATCGTTCCGCACGCTGCTACTGGCGACCCTCGCCGCGAGCCTATCTGTCGCGGCCCAGGCCCAGACCGTTTCAGACGTAAACCCTGGCGCTGTCCGCAACGCCCAAATTGCCGGGCCAGCCCGCATCGCCGTCTCCGACGGCTTCAATGTCTCAGCTGGCGCGCCCACCGCCGCGCTCGATCTGATCGATGTGCGCCAAACCGACGCCTTCGTCATCGAAGGCCCTGTTCGCATGGCGATCGAGGGCTTTGTAATCTTCGTCGTCGATTGCGCGGTTTATTCGGGTGACCGCGTCGTCGCGCGCTTCAACCGTAGCGCCGCTGTCGGCGATGGCCCGTTTCAAGGGCGCTTCCGGTTCGGCCTGGCGCGCACGGGCGAAGGCGCGCCGACCAGCTATGGCTGCTGGGCCAATGCCTACGGAACCCGTGGCGGCGCGAACTGGCGCGCCTATGAAGCTCCGGACGCCAATGTGGCGGGCGGCTATGCACAATTCGTCAAATATGCGGACGGCAGCTTCTGGGACGGCGCTGCGATCACCCAACAAGTGGTGCTGCACTTCTCCGGCGTGCTTGGCGGCGTCGCTCAGCCAGCCGGACTTTCCCCCGCCGGCTTAGCCTCCGGTCCGCGCATCCCCGATGGCTCCGACGTGCAATGGCGCCCGCCGATCATTCCCCCACTGGTGGCGAATGAAATCAGCGCCGCGCGCGCGGGCCTGAGCGCAAATGACTGGCGTTCAATGCAGGATTTCCACCGTGACGGCGACGGCGCGGCGCCCTCGGTCAACCTTCCGCGCGCTGAGCCCGTCCCTGTCCCACAACCGCACCCGCAATAACCAATTTTCGCCGCCGGCGCGCCCGCGCGTCGGCGCCAGGAGCACGACCATGAAAAAGCACATCCTCGTCGCCTGCGCGCTGGCCATGGTGACCGCAGCGCCCGCGTACGCCGAAGGCGTTGTCGCCTGGCCAACGGAAGTCGCCGACCATTTCACTGCTGACCCCGGCGC
>JANNFH010000249.1:0-1998 GCA_031379565.1 Alphaproteobacteria bacterium | reverse complement strand
TCTGCCTTTACGGACATTAACGTCATGCAGGCGACCACAGGAAGTTGTAGCGCCATACGCGGCGCCAACCCTAGGAAATCGCCCGCTTGCAATGAGTTAAACCGGATGATCTTCGACGACGTCATTCCCAACGGCGGCGCCGACTACGTAATTTTGTCTTCGATGTGGAGTCCCTCCCACTTAGAAGACGTTGAGGCCACGCTGGCCTATTTGGCGAATTTTGATGTGGAAGTTGTGCTGTTCGGGCCTGTTCCGACCTACCAATACCCGCTTCCGGAAGTTCTTTTCCGGGGGCGCGATTCACCAGATCTCGACGCATACGCGGAACGTTTTTTGACTCCTGGAAAACGAGAGCTGAACGAGCAAATGCGAAGGCTCGCCCAGGCGCGAGGAGTTGCTTACTTCGATTTCTTTGAGGTGCTGTGCGCAACAGGGCGGCGTTGCCGCGCGTTGACCGACGACGGTGGACCGATGCTTTGGGACATCAGTCATTTAACTCCAGAAGGTTCGGCGGAGATAATGACGCGGGCGCGCGACGAAGGTTTGCTTTTGTTCCCGCCGCTCGCATCCCATAGCGATGTGCCGGTCACGGGTGGGTTGTTAGCCCCTTGATGCCGCACGACTTGGCGTTGAAGGCGAACGGCACGCCCCGCGCGCGCCTTGTCCGCCGTCTTTGGTAGCAGCTAGAGCTCGGCGCTTTTCAGGCGGTCCGTTGACTCTTGATGATCCTTCCACCTGGCGCGGCGCGTCATACCAGCCGCCCGAGGATTTGACTCATATTTTGGGGATTTCCATGGGCTGCGAATGCTGATTCATGAGGTCCGCTTGGTTGCGAGCGGAGGGTTTTTGATGTCGGCGCGGATCGAGACTGCACGGAAGGATTTGGACGCGAGTGGATTGCGCAATGCAGCGGCGCGTTCGTCGGATGCGGCGGCGGCGGCGGCGCGTCGGATGTTGGCGCTGGCGCTGGTGTTGGAGGGCGCGAAGCGCCGGATGAGGGGCAGCGCCACCTCAGAAGGCCAAGCGTTTCCCTCCCCTCACCCGCCCCGGAAAAATCCGGGGCGACCTCTCGCAGCGATGATAACTTCGTCCTTCTCCCACAGGGGGGAAGGACGAGCGCGCGACTGTTGCAACTTGATCGGAATTCGCTCTATGAGATCACAGTCGAGATGAGTGAGGACGTTTACGAACTCGATAGCGTCGTGATCGGCGCTGGAATCGTGGGCTTGGCCTGCGCGGCGGCGCTGGCGCGGCGCGGGCGCGAGGTGATGGTGGTGGAGGCGGCCGACGCTTTTGGCACAGGCGTTTCCTCGCGCAACAGCGAAGTCATCCATGGCGGGCTCTATTATCCAACTGGCAGCCTGAAGCATCGGCTGTGTGTGGTCGGGCGGCGGCGGCTCTATGCGTATGTAGAGGCGCGAGGCGTCGCCCATGTCCGTACCGGCAAGCTGATCGTGGCGACTCATCCAGACGAGGAATCGCAAATCTACGCCTTGCATCTGCGGGAGATCGAGTAGGAGCTCGAAAACGTCGCGCGGATCTGCGGCGCCGCGGCGCGGGCGCTTGAGCCTAATCTGAGCTGTGTCGCGGCGCTGGTTTCGAGCGAAACCGGCATTGTCGATAGCCACGCCCTGATGCTGGCGTATCGGGGCGAAATCGCGGATGCGGGCGGACAAGTGGCGTTGCGTACGCCGGTGCTGGGCGGGGCTGTGCTGGCGGGCGGCGGCTTTGAGTTGCGAACCGGCGGCGCGGCGCCCGCGCGCCTGCGGTGCGCGATGTTGGTGAATGCGGGCGGGCTGAGCGCGCAGCAGATCGCGGGCACGCTTGAGGGCGTTCCCGCCGCGGCCATTCCAAACTTGGTTCTGGCCAAGGGATCGTATTTCAGCTGCGCCGGCGCGCCCGCGTTTACGCGCTTGATCTATCCCGCGCCCGTTGACGGCGGGCTTGGCGTGCACCTGACGCTCGATTTGGCCGGGCGGATGCGATTTGGGCCGGATG
>JANNFH010000231.1:0-2281 GCA_031379565.1 Alphaproteobacteria bacterium | reverse complement strand
CAGGAAAATCGCGCCATACATGAGATAGCCGAACACAAAGCCGACCGCGAAGGCTGCAAGCAGTCGCGGATCGAGAAACGCCGCGGCGATCTGGGCGAACATGCCATCGCCGCCGCGCTGCGCGGCCATGCTGAGCAACGTGCCGCCGAGCGCGCCCCAGAACAAGAACAATGTTGCGCTCACCGCCGCCACACCAAGTAATTTTCCGGTCAAGATTTCAAGCGGGGTGACGCTGGTAAGGAGCGTATCGAGAATCTTGTTCGATTTCTCCTCGATCACGCCAGAAAGCAGCATATTGGCGACGCTGAAGACAATGCTCCACAAGATGAACGCGAGCACCAGGGCGGCGTAAAACGGCGCGCGCTGACGCAGCGTGACTTCGCCCGCGCCCGCGCTGGGGCGTGGATCGAATTGGGCCAGGCGCGGCTCCAGCGTGTCGAGCTGATCGGCCTCTTGAGGATCGAGGCCGCGCGCAGCGAGGGCTTCGCGCCGCATGGCCAAGCGCATGGCGCGCCGGGCCACGTTGGACGGTTCTTCGTGGCTGAGATTGACGCTCCAATACTCGATCACCGGTGCGCCGGCCTCACGGCGAATATTCAGCACGCCGTAGAGCGGGCGCGCCGCGCCAGCGACGGTCAAGGCGTGTTCGCCGGTCAAATAGGTGCGCAACACGTCGATGTCTGGTGACGGTGGCGGGACAAGGAAGTAACGCGGCGAAGGCGAAGGAAAGGCCCCGAGCGCTTGGGGCGCTCGGGCCGCGACGATCGCGCGGGAGGCGGCGATGGCGGCGGCGCGGTCGGGGCTGGCGTCGAATGCGCCGAGCGCAGCTGACGTAAGCGCGGGCGCGGCGGCGGAAACGTAGGTGGCGATTTCGGTGCGCGCATCATCGAGCGCTTGCCGCGCGAACGAGCGCGCCACCAACGCGCCATCTTCGGTGTTCTCGGCGACAATGGTGAGGACCCGTGGCGGTTCGGCCCGCGCCAGCAGGATCGGCGCGAACGTCAACGCCGCCAACAGCAAAGGCGCGGTGACGAGCGAAAGCCAGAACCCCCAGGCGCCGACATAAGCGAGATAGTCGCGCCGCGCGACCAAGAAGATGGAGCGCGCGTTCATTCTTTCACTTCCACGCCGCCGCCAACCAGCGCGACGAAGGCTTCGTGCAAGCTGGCTCTGGCGGGCTCGAACAGCGACAGCGGCGCGCCTGCTTCGACGCAGGCTTGCAGCAATTGGCGCGAGCCCTTGCCGTTTTCGAGCTTCGCCCGCCAGCGCCGTGCGCCATGTTCTTCGCCGTCTGGCTCGATGTGAAAGCCTTGAGGGCCAAGCGCCGCGGCGAGATCGAAGCCGCCATCGGTTTCAAGCAGCGCCACGCTGGGGGCCAGCGCGAGTGCTTCATTGACACTGCCCTCGAAGGCGCGGCGCCCGCCGGCGATCAGCACGATGCGGTCGCATAGGCGTTCGGCGTGCTCCATCACGTGCGTTGAAAACAAAATCGTGCGCCCGGCTGCGGCCTCGGCGCGGATGGTGTCCTCGAGTACGCGCTGATTGACCGGGTCGAGGCCGGAAAATGGTTCGTCGAAGATAATCAAATCTGGTTCGTGAGCGATGGCAGCGAGCACTTGAACCTTTTGCGCCATCCCTTTCGACAGCGTCTTGATCTTTTTGTGGCGCACATGGCCAAGCCCGTGCGCTTCAAGCAGAAAGTCGGCGCGTTTGAACGCGCGCCGCGCCGGCATGCCTTTGAGCCGCGCCAGATAGCCGATGGCGCCGCGCGCGCTCATGGCCCGGTAGAGCCCGCGCTCTTCGGGCAAATAGCCGACGCGCTTCAGCGCGTTGCGAGTAATGGGGCCGCCCAAGAGCGAGATGCGCCCCGCTTGCGGTCGCAGCACGCCGACCAGCATCCGCAAGGTCGTCGACTTGCCCGCGCCATTGGGGCCGAGCACGCCGTATATGCTGCCTTGGGGAACCTGAAAGCTGATGCCATCCACCGCCAGGCGGGCGCCGTAGCGCTTGACCAATCCTTCTGCTTCGAGCGCGACTTGCATATTCTATCCGGTTTAAGGCCGCGGCCGCGCCAATCAAGCGTGCGCGCGCGGCCGGCGCAATTGACGCGGGGGGCGCCTCACGCAATCTTGCGACGAATTGCGAGAAATGGGGCGCGAACGATGGCGTACTGGCTGGTGAAAAGCGAACCGGACACCTGGTCGTGGGATCAGCATGCTGCCAAGGGCGCGAAGGGCGATTCTTGGACCGGGGTGCGCAATCATCAGGCCAAGGCGCATTT
>JANNFH010000199.1:0-7961 GCA_031379565.1 Alphaproteobacteria bacterium | reverse complement strand
CCGGGACCGCTGGCGATCTCGGTCACGGCGTTCGGCGTCCCGCTTGGCGCGCGCACGCCTTCGCGCGCGGATGCGAGAGTGGGTGAGCAGCTCTGGGTCACCGGCTGCATTGGCGATGGTTTTCTCGGATTGGTAAGTTTGACCGCCGCGCCGTTTGAACCTGTCGATGCGCACGCCGAGGCGGTCCGCACCGCCTATCGCACGCCAACGCCGCCGCTGCGTTTTGCTCAGGTCATTGCCGAGCACGCTTCAGCATCGATGGACGTCTCCGACGGCTTGATCGTTGACGCGGAAAAAATGGCGGCGGCATCGGGTATGGCGCTGCGTATTGATGCGGGCGCCGTGCCGCTCAGCGTGGCCGGCCAGGCCTATGTCGAGGCGGGCGGCGAGGCGGCGCTTCTGGCTCTGCTGACCGGCGGGGATGATTACCAGGCGCTGTTCACCGCGCCCGCCGTTGCGCGGGACGCGATTCAGGCGGCGGGGCGCGTAACCGAAACGAGCGTGACGCTGATTGGCGAGGTGACGGCTGGCGCTGGCGTCCGCGTTGTCAAAGCGGGAGGCGTGGACCTAAAGCCGGGCGCGACCGGCCACCGGCACAAATTGGGCCGGTAAGATATTGCTAAGGATTGTGGCGGATTCTCCGGCTTCAGATTGGAGCTTGCCCGATGAAGCGCGCCATGATCGCCGCGATGATCGCCTCGACGCTGATGG
Source organism: Alphaproteobacteria bacterium (assembly GCA_031379565.1). Classification (GTDB taxonomy): domain Bacteria; phylum Pseudomonadota; class Alphaproteobacteria; order Caulobacterales; family Aquidulcibacteraceae; genus Vitreimonas. The sequence continues at coordinate 7,250 of JANNFH010000199.1, read as the reverse complement.
CGGGACTGGCGGCGGCCAACCCGCCCGCCAAGGCCCCCGCCAGCGGCGGCGAAGCCGTGAACTCGGGCCGCACCATGGAAGCGCCCTACATCGCCGTGCCGGTGACGCGTGACGGGCGGCTGGTCAATTATTTGTTCGTTTCGGTTCGCTTCGAGATCGCTCCCAACGTCGATCTTTGGCGTACTAGGGAGCGCGCACAATTTCTCCGCGACGCCCTGGTCCGCGCCGCCCACGCCAACCAATTGGCCAGCGCCGACGACAACAACATTCTCGACGAGGTTCGCGCGATCGCCGTGTTTCGGGCCACCGCCGCCCAGGTTCTGGGCGCCCAGGCCGTGCGCCAAGTGGCGATCATTTCCTCTTATTCGAGCCTCGGGGCGCCGGCCTGATCCCCAAAATCTGGGCAGCTGATCTCGAACGCTGGTCCATTGCGCTGGAAAGCGGGTTTTGGCAGTGTCCGCGCCGATCCCTGGGGGGAAGCGTAGCCCGGTAGAAATCGGCGCGGCGGCCAGCCCCGAATCCCAAAACCCAGAGCGCCCCGACGGGCGCCCCCGAGGACGAGAAGACAATGAGCACTGAAGTCATTCTGTGGCTGGTGGTCGGCTGCGGCTTGCTTGCCGCGCTGTACGGCTGGCTCGAAAGCCAAGCCATCACCGCCGCTCCCGCCGGCACCGACCGGATGAAGGAAATCGCCGCCGCCATTCAAGAGGGCGCGCGCGCTTATCTCAATCGCCAATATTCGACCATCGCCATGGTCGGAATCGGCGTTGTCATCGTTCTATCCGTGGCGTTCTGGCCGGTGTGGCAAATTCCGGTCGGATTTCTGATCGGCGCGATATTGTCGGGCGCTGCTGGCTTCATCGGCATGAACGTGTCGGTGCAGGCCAACGTTCGCACCGCCGAGGCATCGCGCACCAGCCTCGCCGGGGCTTTGAAGCTCGCGTTCAAGGCGGGCTCGGTGACGGGCATGCTGGTGGCGGGCGGGGCGCTGTTTGGCGTCGCCGGCTATTATCTCATACTCACTCAAGGGATGGGGCTTGAGCCGACCGACCGCGTTGTCGTCGATAGCCTCGTCGGCCTGGGCTTCGGCGCTTCGCTGATTTCAATCTTCGCACGTCTCGGCGGGGGCATCTTCACCAAGGGCGCCGACGTTGGCGGCGACATGGTCGGCAAGGTTGAAGCCGGCATTCCCGAAGACGATCCGCGCAACCCCGCCACGATCGCCGACAATGTCGGTGACAATGTCGGCGATTGCGCCGGCATGGCGGCGGATTTGTTCGAGACCTACGCCGTGAGCACGGTGGCGACCATGGTGTTGGCGTCGGTGCTGTTCCGCAACGCCTCCGAAGTGCCGAGCATTATGGCGCTGCCGCTGGCGATCGGGGGCGTAGCCATTATTGCCTCGATCATCGGTACATATTTCGTGCGCTTGGGCCCATCGAAGAACATTATGGGCGCGCTCTACAAGGGCCTGATCGTGGCGGGCTTGCTCTCGGCGGTCGGCCTGGTTGGCGTCGTTTATCTGATGAACAACGGCTTTGGCCCTATCACCACGACGATTCCGGCGAGCGAAGAAATCGGCGGCGTTCCGGTTGGCCAAATCACCGGCTCGGCGCTTATCCTATGCGGTCTGGTTGGCCTCGCCGTCACCGGCGCCATCGTCTGGATTACGGACTACTACACCGGCACTGGCTTCCGGCCGGTCAAGAGCGTGGCGGAAGCGTCGAAATCAGGCCACGGCACCAATGTGATCCAAGGCCTCGCGGTATCGATGGAATCGACGGCGTTGCCGGCGCTCGCCATCGTCTTTGGCATTATCGCCTGCTTCTCGCTGGCGGGGCTTTTCGGCATCGCCATCGCGGTGACGACGATGCTTTCGGTCGCGGGCATCATCGTGGCACTCGATGCGTTCGGGCCTGTGACAGACAATGCCGGCGGCATTGCCGAAATGGCCAATCTGCCGAAGGAAGTGCGCGTCACCACCGATGCGCTCGACGCGGTCGGCAACACCACCAAGGCGGTCACCAAAGGCTACGCCATCGGTTCGGCGGGCCTTGGCGCGTTGGTGTTGTTCGCGGCGTATTTCGAAGACCTGAAATATTACGCCGAACATTCCAGCGAGTATCCGTTCTTCGCCAATGTCGTGCCGGACTTTGCGCTGAGCAATCCCTACGTCATCGTCGGCCTCTTCATCGGCGGCCTGCTACCGTATTTGTTTGGCGGCTGGTCGATGACGGCGGTGGGGCGCGCGGCGCAAGCTGTGGTGGAAGAAGTTCGCCGCCAGTTCCGCGAAATTAAAGGCATCATGGAGGGCACGGCCAAGCCCGATTACGGCCGCGCCGTCGATATCCTCACCCGCGCCGCGATCAAGGAAATGATCGTGCCGTCGATGTTGCCGGTGCTGGCGCCGATAGTGCTGTTCTTCGCGATTTGGGCCATCGCTGGGCAAAGCCATGCGCTGGCGTCACTCGGCGCCCTGTTGGTGGGCGTCATCGTCACGGGCCTGATCGTGGCCATCTCGATGACCTCGGGCGGCGGCGCCTGGGACAACGCCAAGAAGTTGATCGAGGAAGGCCATTATGGTGGCAAGGGCTCGGACGCACACAAGGCGGCGGTGACGGGCGACACGGTCGGCGATCCCTACAAGGATACGGCGGGTCCAGCGGTGAACCCGATGATCAAAATCACCAACATCGTGGCGCTGCTGCTGCTGGCGGTGCTGGCGCACTGGTCGGCGTAAAGCTGGCCTGGACCTGCAAAGAAGAACGCCCCGGCTTCGTTGGCCGGGGCGTTTTTCTTTACCCAGAAATCTTTGTTAGCGGCGCTGGCGATTCTGATCGCGTTCGGCTTCTTCGTTGCGGAGCGGCGAAGTGTTGCCGACGTTGCCTAGGAGTTGTTCGAGCAGCCCCAGTTCGCGTCCGCGCGTTGGCGTGATGTCTTGGTTGTAGGAGACCACGCGGCCGCGCTCGAGGCCGAACTTCTCGACACCGGCCACGCCGTTGGCGGCGTCGAAACGCACAGCCATCACCTGCCGATCGGTAATCGTGGGACGCATGAAGGCGCGCTGTTCTTGGGTTTGGCTCAAATAATACCAAGTGGTCTGATCGAACACGGCGGTGGTTGAGGGAGAGCCAAACCGTTGGCGCACCGTGTCCTGACTATCGACGCCGACCTGCGGGTCTGTGATCTGCTCGTTGTTACGCTCGGCGCGGAAGCCGCTATAGGTTTGCACCGGCGAAACGCAGGCGCTGGTGGCGGCGGCGAGCAACGCAAGCGCGGAAAAGCGCAGCAATGGGCGGTTCATGCTTCACCTCGCGAGGCTTCGGCCCCAAGACAGGCGCCAGCAGGTAAGCCGGCCTGGGGCGGCGGGCAAGAGGGGAAGGACAGGGGATGGCAGGGTGGGCGCTGGCTTGGCCATTTGGGCGCGGCGCCGCGGAAACCGATGCCCGCCGGCTGGTCGACACGATCACGCACGTCAGCCGCCGGCCCGAATTGTTCGGCGAGGGCCGCGTGGCCGATACTCTTGCCGGGCGGCTGGAGGTTATGATGGTGCACGCCTGCCTGGCGATGGTGCGGCTGCGCCTTGAGCCGGCCCTGACGCCGTTGGCCCAGGCTTTCGCGGACAGGCTGTTTAGCCAATTCGACGCCGGGCTGCGGGAAGCGGGGGTCGGCGATCTTGCGGTACCGAAACGGATGCGCATCATCGCCGCGGATTTTTACGGGCGGCTGGCGAGCTACGCCGGCGCCTTGGCCGCTCAAGACCAGGGCCTCCTGGAAACGGCGCTGGCGCGCAACGTCCTGGGCGCAGAGGCGGCCCCGTTCGCACCTGCACTCGCCGCCTATGTGGGGGCGATCGCGGCAACGCAGGCCACCGCCCCGGCGGCGGCGATGCTCGAGCCTGATGGCTGGCTGCCCGCTTTGCCCTGACGCAGCGGTTTGGCTTTCCCCGAGGCCGGCACTATGGTCCGCCCCCGGCGCGATCCGCGCTTGGCGGGCGAACGGGGCGACGCGATCACATGGCCGACGGGCTCGTTCTTTCCATCGATGGGATGGGTGGCGACCAAGCCCCCGATATTGTCGTCGAAGGCGTCGATATCGCCGTCAAGGCTCGGCCCGACCTCAAATTCCTCATTCACGGCGATGCGCCGCGCGTTGCCGCCTTGCTCGATCGCTACCCCGCCGCCAAGGCCGCGTCGCGAGTGGTGGGCGCGGAAAAAAGCATCGGCATGGAGGTCAAGCCCAGCCAGGCGCTCCGCCAGGGCCGCGGCTCGAGTTTGTGGAACGCTGTCGCCGCTGTCGAAAACGGCGAAGCTAACGCTGTTGTTTCGGCCGGCAACACCGGCGCCTATATGGCGATCGCCATGTTCCGGCTGCGGATGATGGAGGGCGTGCATCGCCCGGCTCTCGCGGCGCGCTGGCCGGCCGCAAACGGCGGCTATGTCGTGCTGCTCGATGTCGGCGCCAATGTTCAGGCCGATGGTGAGCAATTGGTCGAATTCGCTATCATGGGCGAGGCGTTCCAGCGCGCTGTAAGCGGCAAGCCGCGTCCAAGCGTTGCGTTGCTCAATGTCGGGGCCGAGGAATTGAAGGGCCATGAGGAAATACGTGCGGCTGCGAAATTGATCCGCGAGGCCGGCGTTGACATGGATTTCCAAGGGTTTGTCGAGGGCGACGACATCGCCAAGGGCACAGTTGATGTTGTCGTCACCGATGGTTTCACCGGCAACATCGCTATCAAGACAGGCGAGGGAACTGCGCGCCTGGTGGGTCAGTTGCTCAAGGAAGCGCTCTCCAGCGGCCCGCTGGCCATGCTCGGCGCGCTGATCGCCTATCCAGCCTTGCGCAAACTGCGTACCCGAATGGACCCTGGAACCTTCAACGGCGCGCTTTTTCTGGGCCTCAACGGCCTCGTGGTGAAAAGCCATGGCAGCGCCAATGGGCGCGGCTTTGCCTCAGCGATTGAAGTCGCCGCACGCTTGGCCACCAGTCATTATCGTGAGGAGATTGTCAGCAATCTCGCACGGTTGGCGCACGCCGAGGCGATCGCTGCCGCGGCGGGGGGCGGGGAAACGCGTTGATGGCCTTGCGCAGTGTAATCGTGGGCGTTGGCGGCCACTTGCCTGCGCGCGTTCTAACAAATAGCGAACTCTCCCATAGCGTTGACACTAGCGATGAATGGATCGTCGCGCGCACCGGCATTAGCGAGCGCCGCATCGCCGCCACCGGCGAAAAAACCTCTGACTTGGCTGTTGGCGCTGCAAAAAAAGCGCTGGCGCATGCCGGGCGCGAACCCAGCGATGTCGACCTTGTCATTGTCGCGACATCGACGCCGGATCTGACCTTTCCCGCCACCGCGGCGCGGGTGCAGGCGGCGCTCGGCGTGATGCATGGCGCCGCGTTCGATTTGCAGGCCGTGTGCTCAGGCTTTGTGTTCGCGCTCGCCACCGCCGACAATTTCCTCGCCCGCGGCCAAGCCAAGTGCGCCCTGGTGATCGGCGCGGAGACGTTTTCGCGCATCGTCGATTGGACCGACCGCGGCACTTGTATTCTGTTCGGCGACGGCGCAGGCGCCATCGTGCTTGAAGCCCAATCAGAGGCCAAAGCTGGTGGCCGCGGGGTGATCTCCACGTTCCTGCGCACCGACGGGCGGCTGCATGATTTGCTCTATGTCGATGGCGGGCCCTCCCAGACCCAAACAGTCGGCAAACTGAGAATGCAGGGCAACCAGGTGTTCCGTCATGCGGTGGAACACATTGCAGGGGCCATGCTGGAGGCCTGCGCGATTGGCGGATTGGCCATCGACGAGGTTGATTGGTTCGTGCCCCATCAGGCCAATCAGCGCATTCTTGACGGAGTGGCGCGCCGGCTTGGCATCGACCCGGCCAAGGTTGTGTCCACGGTGGGCGCGCACGGCAACACGTCGGCCGCTTCGGTGCCGTTGGCGCTCGATGTGGCTGTAAGCGACGGGCGCATCAAGCAGGGCGATCTGGTGCTGTTGGAGGCGCTTGGCGGCGGATTGACCTGGGGGGCGGCGCTGGTGCGCTTTTAATTGACTTCCATATTTGACCTAAGCCACAGACGCCCCTAGCATTTTCCTGGAGCGTAGTGGTGCTGCCGGGGGGCTTGGTTGTCTGCAAAAACCATCACACGGGCGGACTTGGTGGAGGCCTTGGCCCGCCGCGCCAAGCTGCAACGCGGCGAAGCGAGCCGGTTGCTGACGACGATGCTCGAGCATGTTCAGGACGCGCTGATCGGGGGCCAGACCGTTAAGCTGTCCCGCTTCGGCAATTTCACGGTGCGGGCAAAGCGCCAGCGCATTGGCCGAAACCCCAAGACCGGGGAAGAAGTGCCGATCACGCCGCGCCGGGTGGTTACGTTCCGGCCGTCGCAGATGCTGCGCGATTTCGTGGAAAAAGGCGGGCGCGGGCGTCGCCAATAGGCCGATTTGAGCTTCCGGCGGCCAGCGCAAGCGTAAGATCGCTTCGCGTTGAATCGCTCTTGCTTTTAAGTCTTTTGATTTGACGCGCGTTTTGACGGAAAACCGCTTCCCACTTTTCCGAACGCGCTTTAAGACGGCGCTCCCGCACGCGGAAGGCGCGGGACGCCGGTTCGGAGCGTGGCGCAGCCCGGTTAGCGCACCAGTCTGGGGGACTGGGGGTCGAGAGTTCGAATCTCTCCGCTCCGACCAATAAACTACTGATTAAATTATGTTTATTCTGGAAGCCTGACAACCCGAAACTGAGTGGACGCCATTGGGGTAACGACTGGGGTAACGATTGGCGTAGCCGGTCGCGCGCGCCAGCGTTCGGCCGCTAGCCGGCTTGCGGCAATTTCGGACGGGTAGGGTGCTGGCAGACGCGTGAGGAAGCGGAGGTTCGGATCACCGCCGCGATTGAGCGCACACAAGCGTTCGCTTCGAGCGACTCATCGCCACCAGCCTTCGCCACAGGGAAGCACAGGAAAAACACGGGAATCCACAGGGAAACCACACGAAGAACGACACGGAAAACCACACGCAAACACCACCAGCGCGCCACGTGTGGGCCCTTCACGTGACCCCGCGCCGCGCGAGGGGCCAGTCAGGCGCCCGCCTGTGGGCTTAGGTTGCGTTGATGGATTCGGCGTGAACAGGGTCCGGCGCCGCGAAGCATTTAGTGGAGGTCCGCGCGGGAGGGACCGTTTCCGCTTCGGGGCAGAAGCAGACGCCACAACCGTTGTGATTTTTCGCACAAGCGGACATCCAAAGCGGT
>JANNFH010000192.1:0-10182 GCA_031379565.1 Alphaproteobacteria bacterium | reverse complement strand
TGTCACCGGCATCGTCGCGCTGCCCGAAGGCGTGGAAATGGTGATGCCGGGCGACAACATCAAAATGATCGTCGAGCTGATCACCCCGATCGCCATGGACCAGGGCCTCCGCTTCGCCATCCGCGAAGGCGGGCGCACTGTGGGCGCGGGCGTGGTCGCCAAGATTATCGATTGATTTTCTCCCCCGTGAACGGGGGAGGTGGCTCGCGCGAAGCGCGAGACGGAGGGGGCGCACGTCGCTCCCGCCTCAGTCAGTCCGCTGCGCGTCCTGATAGCTCCCCCGTCGAAATCGCAAGGCGATTTCGGCCGATTGAATACCGCCGACCGCGAGGCGGTCGGTGGCGGGGGAGCAAACTACACCCCTGTTGGTTGGCGGCGGCTGCATCCGTTGCGGCGTTCCGCAGCATCCCCAGTCATAGATAACGCGCGCGGCGCGTGAGGGAGGGCGCTGATGGAACGCTTTGTGTTCGTGGCGGCAGTAACCGTCGCCATCGTTTTGGGCTTATTTCATTTTCTTGGCGGGCCATCGTGGTCAATCAATATTGACGGCTTTGAGGGCGGTCGGAACGATCCGGTGCTTCAACTCAGCGCTGGTCGCTTCGAAGAACAGACATTCCAAAGCTCTGATATTGAAGTGAAATATGCCGCCGCCCGGGTGGTGGTGACGCCCGAGGATCGCCAAGACATCGCCATTTCGATCGACAATCCTGGCCACACGCCCATGCCTGAAGTGCGCATGGACAGGGGCCGGCTCATTGTCGATGGCCGGCTCCGCGGCCGCGTCAGCGATTGCAGCGCCGACAGCGTCGAGCTGCGCGGTTACGGCACAATAGCCCGCGCCGAGCTGCCTCTCATCCAAATCCGCGCGCCACGGACCCTCGCGGTGGAAGTTGGCGGCGCCAGCAATTCCCAAATCGGCCCCGCCCAAGCTCTCAATGCGTCCTTCAGCGGCTGTGGAATCGCCCAAATCGGCGACGTGGCCGAGAATTTGAGCATCGACCTCGCCGGCTCTGGCGAAGTTCGCACCGGAAGCGCCGGCGGCCTCAGCGCCGACCTGGCGGGCTCGGGCGAACTCTATGTCGGCGCAGTGGCGGACGGCGCCAAGGTGGACATCGCCGGCTCCGGGCGGGTGGATATCGCTTCCCTGACAGGCTCGCTCAGCATGGATGGGGCAGGCTCTGGAGACCTGATCATCCAAGGCGGCGCTGTCACCGACGCCAATATCGATTTGGCGGGCTCGGGCGATGTTTCGATCGCCGCGCCGGTCCAACGCCTGGAAGTCTCGATCGTGGGCTCGGGCGATGTCGATGTGGCCGCCGCCGTGGGCGATATTCAGGCCGATATCGCCGGCTCTGGCGGGATTTCGGCGCAATCGGTGACCGGTTCGGTGCACAGGGAAGTGTGGGGATCGGGCGATATCCGCATCGGCCAATAACGCCGCCGCGCTTGACGCACGCATTGGGGTTGATTATCGAAGCGCCTCTTCGAGCCGGCTGTAAGCTTAGCTTAGACGCGGTTCGCACTTAACGCGACATAACCCCCCGGGCCAGACATGGCCCGTCTGGGCAGGCCGCGCGGGACCGGTGGTCCCCGTCCCGCTGCCGCGTTTTTGCGAAACCAGTCTCTCTCAGCAAGCCTTTCGGGTCGAGTAGCGCACGTTTCGTCGACGCCGCCAACCAAGGCGCCGCCGGTGCTGCGTGCGTCAGATGTTCGGGCGTATCGGGAATTTAGGGCGATGATGCAGCAAAATATCCGGATCAGGTTGAAGGCCTTCGATCACCGCACGCTCGATCTCTCCACCAAGGAGATCGTGTCGACGGCCAAGCGCACCGGCGCGACCGTCGTCGGCCCGGTGCCGCTGCCGACCAGGATTGAGAAATTCACCGTCAACCGCTCGCCGCACGTCGATAAAAAATCGCGCGAGCAATTTGAAATCCGCACCCACAAGCGTGTCTTGGACATTATTCAGCCTACGCCGCAAACCGTCGATGCGCTGATGAAGCTCGATCTCTCCGCCGGGGTTGACGTTCAAATCCAAGTGCTGGGTTGATCGCTATGGCTCAGCAAGCTTCCACCAAAACTTCCGGACGCACCGGAATTGTCGCCCGCAAACTCGGGATGATGCGCCTCTTCGGCGAAGACGGCGCGCACGTGCCGGTCACGGTGCTCAATCTCGAAGGCTGCCAAGTCGTCGGTCGCCGCACCGTCGATGCTGAAGACTTCAAAAATTCCGCTGGCGAAATCGTGGCGCTGAAACTCAAGAAGTCGCGCAAGAACGCCGCCAAAGGTGATGCCGCCAAGCGCGAGCCGAAGGGCGACGGCTATGCCGCGGTGCTGCTCGGCGCTGGCGCCACCAAAGCCAAGAACGCTAGCCAAGCGGTGCGCGGCCAGTTCGCTAAAGCCAAAGTCGAACCCAAAGCAGTGGTGCGTGAATTCCGCGTCAGCGCCGATAATCTCGCCAACATCGGCGATCAAATCTCCGCCGAGCATTTTATCGTCGGCCAGCAGGTCGATGTCGCCGGCATCTCCAAAGGCAAGGGCTTCGCCGGCGCTATGAAGCGCTGGAATTTCGCCGGCTTACGCGCCACCCACGGCGTCTCGGTCTCGCACCGCTCGCACGGCTCCACCGGCCAGCGGCAAGATCCGGGCAAGGTGTTCAAGGGCAAGAAGATGGCCGGCCATCTGGGCGACGAGCGCGTCACCACCCAGAATTTGACTGTCGTGCGCGTCGATGCCGCGCGCGGCCTTCTCTTTATCAAGGGCGCGGTGCCGGGCTCAAAAGGCTCTTGGGTTGAAGTCCGCGACGCGGTCAAGGCGCCGATGCCGAAAGACGCGCCCAAGCCCGCGGGCCTGAAACAAGCCGGCGAGGGAGCGGCGGCATGAAGCTCGATATCCAAACCCTCGACGCGAAGAAGGCCGGCTCGATCGATCTCGATGACAAGGTCTTCGCCATCGCCGAAGTCCGCCCGGACATCCTCCAGCGTATGGTGAAATACCAACTCGCCAAGCGCCGCGCCGGCACCCACAAGACCCAGAGCCGCGGCGAAGTCTCAGTCACGCACGCCAAAGTCTACAAGCAAAAAGGCACCGGCCAGGCGCGCCACGGCGCTAAGAATGCGCCGATCTTCCGCGGCGGTGGGCACGCCCACAACCGGCTGCCGCGCGATTATTCGCACGACCTCACCAAGCAATTCCGCGCCCTCGCGCTTCGCCACGCGCTGTCGGCCAAGGCTGCGGCGGGCGATCTCATCGTGCTCGAGGCGCTGATGCTGAAGGACGGCAAGACCGCGACGCTTACGGGCCATCTCGGCAAGCTCAAGCTCGACAACGCTTTGATCATCGCCGGCGGTGAAGTCGAAGCAAGCTTTGCCCGCGCCGCGCGCAACATCCCCAACCTGGATGTGCTGCCGAACGCCGGCCTCAACGTCTATGACATCCTGCGGCGCAAGAAACTGGTGCTGACCAAGGACGCGGTCGATGCCATTCACACGCGTTTCAAGGATTGCAAGCCGGCCAAGACGCGCGCTGAGGCCGCCAAGTTCGGCCAGGCAGGCGCTGCCCCGAAGAAGCGCGCTGCGTCTAAGAAGGCGCCGGCGAGCGAAGGAGCGTCGGCATGAAAAACCATTACGACACCATCATCGCCCCGGTGATTACCGAAAAGGCGACTTTGCTCTCCGAGCAGAACAAGGTCGTGTTCCGGGTGCCGCTGGATGCGAACAAGAAAGACGTGAAGGCCGCCGTTGAAAAGCTGTTCAACGTCAAGGTTGGCGCGGTGAACACGGTGCGCGTCAAAGGCAAGACCAAGAATTTCCGCGGCCACGCCGGCAAGCGCTCCGACACCAAGAAGGCGATCGTGACGCTGCTCGAAGGCTATTCCATCGATGTGACGACGGGGCTCTGAGGCATATGGCGCTCAAACAATTCCGCCCGACTTCGCCTGGCCGCCGCCAGCTCGTGATCGTCGATCGCAGCGAGCTGTACAAAGGCAAGCCGGTGAAGGGCTTGACCGAAGGGCTGACCAAATCGGGCGGGCGCAACAACATGGGCCGCGTCACCGCGTTTCGGCATGCGGGCGGGCACAAGCGCACTTATCGCAAGATTGATTTCAAGCGCCGCAAATGGGGCATGGACGCAATTGTCGAGCGGCTCGAATACGATCCCAACCGCACTGCCTGGATCGCGCTAATCAAGTACACTGACGGCGAACTGGCCTACATCATCGCCCCGCAACGCCTGAAGGCGGGCGATACCGTCGTCGCCGGCGAAAAAGTCGATGTGAAGCCGGGCAATGCCATGCCGCTGAAATCGGTTCCGGTGGGCACCATCGTTCACAATGTCGAGCTGAAACCGCTGAAGGGCGCGCAAATGGCGCGCTCAGCGGGAACTTACGCGCAAGTCGTTGGTCGTGACGCCGGCTACGCCCAGCTGCGCATGGCCTCGGGTGAAGTGCGCATGGTGCAAGATGTGTGCATGGCCACGATCGGCGCGGTGTCGAACCCCGACAACATGAACGAAGTCTGGGGCAAAGCGGGCCGCACCAAATGGCTTGGCCGCAAGCCCTCGGTGCGCGGCGTCGCCATGAACCCGGTCGATCACCCCCACGGCGGCGGTGAAGGCAAAACCTCTGGCGGTCGCCACCCGGTGACGCCCTGGGGCAAGAAAACGCGCGGGCCAAAGACCCGCAAGCTCAAGCCGTCGGATCGTTTGATCATCCGCCGGCGTCACTCCAAGAAATCGGGCTGAGGAAGCAATGCCGCGTTCTGTCTGGAAAGGCCCGTTCGTAGACGGTTATTTGATCTCCAAAGCCGAAAAGGCCGCGGGGAGCGCGCGTCGCGAGACCATCAAGACATGGTCGCGCCGCTCGACCATCATGCCGCAATTCGTGGGCCTCACGTTTCAAGTCCACAACGGCAAGCAATTCACGCCGGTGCTGGTGAGCGAAGACATGGTTGGCCACAAGCTCGGCGAGTTCGCGCCGACGCGGAACTATTTCGGCCACGGCGCCGATAAAAAAGCGCGGAGGAAATAATGGGAAAGCCAAAGTCCCCTCCCAAGCAAGCCGCCAACGAAGCGCGCGCAGTGCTGCGCTCGGTGCGGATCAGCTCACAGAAGCTCAACCTTGTTGCGCAATCGATCCGCGGGCTGTCGGCGGAAAAAGCCGTCAACGAACTGAGCTTTTCGCATAAGCGCATCGCCAAGGACGTGCTGAAGTGCCTGAAATCGGCGATCGATAACGCTGAAAACAATCACAGCCTCGATCTCGACGGCTTGATTGTCGCGCAGGCGCACGTTGGCAAGAATTTGGTGATGAAGCGCATGCACGCGCGTGCGCGCGGCCGCGGCGTTCGCGTCGAGAAGCATTTCTCGCAGCTCACCATCGTGCTGCGCGATACTACCAAGCAAGCTGAGGCCGCCTGATGGGTCAGAAAGTCAATCCGATCGGGCTCCGGCTCGGCATCAACCGCACTTGGGACAGCCGCTGGTACGCCACTGGCGGCCAGTACGCGACGCTGCTGCACCAAGACATCGCCATGCGCAAATTCCTGCGCGAGCGGTTGAAGGCGGCGGGCATTTCGAAAATCATCATCGAGCGGCCGCTGAAGAAGTGCCGCGTGACCATCCTCACCGCCAAGCCCGGCGTCGTCATCGGGAAAAAGGGCGCCGACATCGAGAAGCTGCGCAAGGAACTGGCGGCGATGTCGCCGGGCGCCGAGATGCATCTCAACCTAGTTGAGGTGCGCAAGCCCGAGACCGACGCTAGCCTTGTCGCTGAAGGTGTGGCCCAGCAGCTAGAGCGCCGCGTTGCGTTCCGCCGCGCCATGAAGCGGGCGATGCAATCGGCCATGCGCCTCGGGGCGCAAGGCATCCGCATCAACGTGTCGGGCCGTCTGGGCGGGGCGGAAATCGCCCGCATGGAATGGTACCGCGAAGGCCGCGTGCCGCTGCACACGCTGCGCGCCGATGTCGATTACGGCTTCATCGAAGCGGACACCGCTTACGGAAAAATCGGCGTGAAGGTCTGGATTTTCAAAGGCGAGATTCTCGAACATGATCCGATGGCGCAAGATAAGCGCGCCATCGACACCGGCGAAAACCGTGAACGCCGTGACCGGGACCGGCCTGCGCGCGAAGATCGTCCGCCCGCGGGCGATCGTCCCCGCCGCGGCCGTCGTCCGCCGCGCGGTGAAGATGCTGGCCCGGAAGCGGAAGGGAGCTGATCGGCCATGATGCAGCCGAAGAAAACCAAGTTCCGCCGCGCCCACAAGGGCCGGATCAAGGGACTAGCGACGTCGGGCGCCTCGCTGACCTTCGGTCAGTACGGGTTGAAGGCGCTTGAGCCCGAGCGCGTCACCGCGCGCCAGATCGAGGCCTGCCGCCGCGCCATCACGCGTGAAATGAAACGTGCTGGCCGGGTCTGGATTCGCATCTTCCCGGACGTGCCGGTGTCGAAGAAGCCGGTTGAAGTGCGGATGGGCAAGGGCAAGGGCCCGGTTGAGTTTTGGGTGACGCGGGTAAAGCCCGGGCGGATCATGTTTGAGATCGACGGCGTGTCCGATGCGATCGCGCGCGAAAGCCTGCGCCTCGGCGCGGCCAAGCTGCCGATCAAGACCCGCATCGTCGCCCGGCTGGAGGGCCTCTAGATGAAAGGCTCGCAAGCCATCACCGAAGTGCGCGCGAAAGATGAGGCGCGGCTGAAGGAAGATTTGGGCAAGCTGAAGAAGGAGCAGTTCAACCTGCGCTTCCAGCAAGCCACCGGACAATTGGAAAAATCCTCGCGCATTCGCGAAGTCCGCCGCGCGATCGCGCGCGTGCAGACCGTGCTGCGTGAGAAATCGCCGCAGGCGAAGGTCTAAAGAGAAGGATTGAGACTATGCCGCGCCGCGTAATGACCGGAACCATCGTCAGCGATAAGGGCGACAAGACCGTCGTCGTGCAGGTGGAACGCACCTATCTGCACCCGATCTTGAAAAAAACTATCCGCCGTCGCTCGAAATTCCACGCCCACGATGAAGCCAACGCCTTCAAGACCGGCGAGATCGTCAATATTCAAGAATGTCCGCCCCGCTCCAAGCTGAAACGCTGGGAAGTGGTCGGCCGCATCGGAGCATAAGCCCATGATCCAGATGCAAACCAATCTCGAGGTCGCCGACAATTCCGGCGCTAAGCGCGTCATGTGCATCAAGGTGCTGGGCGGCTCCAAGCGCCGCTACGCCACCGTGGGCGACATCATCGTCGTGTCGGTGAAGGAAGCGATGCCGCGCGGCCGGGTCAAGAAGGGCGATGTGCGCAAAGCCATCGTCGTGCGGGTGTCGAAGGACATTAAACGCAAGGATGGCTCCACCATCCGTTTCGATTCCAACGCCGCCGTGCTGATCAATCCGCAGGGCGAGCCGATCGGCACGCGCATCTTCGGACCGGTGCCGCGCGAATTGCGCGCCAAGAACCAAATGAAGATCATTTCGCTCGCGCCGGAGGTGCTCTAATGGCCGCGAAGATCAAGAAAGACGACACCGTCATCGTGCTCGCTGGGCGCGACAAGGGCAAATCCGGACGCGTGCTGAAGGTCATCCCGACCGAAGCGCGCGTGGTGGTGGAGGGCGTGAATCTGGTGAAGCGCCACACCAAGCCGGATATGGCCCATCCCAAGGGCGGTGTGATTTCCAAGGAAGCGCCGCTGCACATTTCGAACGTCGCGATGCGCGACCCCAAGACCGGCAAGGCCACGCGCGTGGGCTTCAAGATTGTCGGCGAGGGCGCTCAGCAACGCAAAGTGCGCGTCGCCAAGGGCTCTGGAGTGCAAATCGATGTCTGAAGGCCCGAAGCACAAAAGCGCCGGCGAACAGGCCAAGGCCGATCGCGCCGAACGCGCCGCGGCGAAGAAAGCCGCGGCCGAGAAAGCCGCTGCCCCGCGCAAGCCGCCAACGCCGAAAGGCGATTACGTGCCACGCATGCAACTTCGCTACAAAAATGAGATCAAGGCCAAGCTGCGCGAGCAATTCAACTACACCAACGACATGCAAATTCCGGCGCTCGACAAGATCGTCATCAATATGGGCGTTGGCGAAGCCGTCGCCGATTCCAAGAAACTGAAATCGGCGATGGACGCGCTGACCTTGATCGCCGGCCAAAAGCCGCTTGCGACCAAGTCCCGCAAGTCAATCGCCCAATTCAAGTTGCGCGAAGGCATGTCGATCGGGTGCAAAGTCACCCTGCGGCGGGACCGCATGTACGAGTTTCTCGACCGTCTCGTCACCATCGCGCTGCCGCGGGTAAAGGATTTCCGCGGCCTGAACACGCGGTCCTTTGATGGCCGCGGCAACTACGCCTTGGGGATCAAGGAACACATCGTGTTCCCCGAGATCAATTATGACGAGATCGACCAGATGTGGGGCATGGATGTCGTGGTTTGCACGACAGCACGCACCGACGAAGAAGCTAAGGCCCTTTTGAAAGAGTTCGATTTCCCGTTCCGGAACTGATCGGCGTCAAAACCGGTCCACCCCAGGACGCATCGGGAGAAGTAGAGAATATGGCGAAGACAAGCTCGATAGAACGCAACACCAAGCGCGAACGGATGGTCAAACAATTTACCGCCCGCCGCAATCGGCTGAAAAAGGCCGCGCTTGACGAAGCGCTGCCCCTGGAAGAGCGTTTTGCGGCGCGGCTGAAACTCGCGCAATTGCCGCGCAATTCCTCGCCGACGCGTGTGCGCAGCCGTTGCCTGCTGTCAGGCCGCCCGCGCGCCGTTTACCGCAAGCTGAAGCTCTCGCGCATCGCGCTGCGGGATCTGGCCTCCAAGGGCCAAATCCCCGGCATGGTCAAGTCGAGCTGGTGAGGGGACCGACATGAATTTGAACGATCCCGTCGGCGATCTCATCACCCGCATCCGCAACGCGCAAATGCGCGGGCGCTCCAAGGTGCTCTCGCCCGCCTCGACTCTGCGCGTGCGCGTGCTCAACGTTTTGATCGAGGAAGGCTACATTCGCGCGTTTTCCGAAGTGGAGAAAGACGGCCACAAGGAACTCGAAATCGAGCTCAAATATTTCGAGGGCGCGCCGGCGATCCATGAAATTCAACGCGTCTCGAAGCCTGGCCGCCGGGTCTATTCGGCGGTGAAGGATTTGGGCCTGGTGCGCAATGGCCTCGGCATCTCGATCCTGTCGACGCCGAAGGGCGTAATGAGCGACGCCGCCGCGCGCGACGCCAATGTCGGCGGCGAAATCCTGTGTGAGGTGTATTGAGATGTCGCGCCTCGGCAAAAAACCGATCCCCGCACCCGCTGGCGTCACCGTTACGGTGAAGGGACAGGAGGTCAGCGTGAAGGGCCCCAAGGGCGCGCTCAACTTCCGCGCCCACGACGACGTCGAAGTCTCGTTTGGCGACGGCGCCATATCGGTGAAGCCGCGCCACGAGACCACACGCGCGCGCGCACTATGGGGCACCACCCGCGCGGTGCTCGCCAATAACGTCAAGGGTGTCACCCAGGGTTTCGAGAAGAGCCTGGAAATGACCGGCGTCGGTTATCGCGCCGCCATGCAGGGAAAAAACCTGCAATTGCAATTGGGCTACAGCCACGAGATTCATTACGCGCCGCCCGAAGGCGTCACCATCGCTGTCGGCAAGCCCACCGAAATCAAGATCAGCGGCATCGACACCCAGCAGGTCGGCCAAGTCGCCGCCGAAATCCGCTCCTATCGTCCGCCCGAGCCTTACAAGGGCAAGGGCGTGCGCTACACCGGCGAATACATTCGCCGCAAGGAAGGCAAGAAGAAATAACGCCATGCCGCGCAAACTCGATCCCACCGCTCGCCGCGCTCAGCGCAACCGCTCTCGGCTGAAGAAAGCCGCCGGCGATCGCCTGCGCTTATCCATTTTCCGCTCGTCGAAGAATATTTCAGCGCAGCTGATCGACGACAAGAAAGGCGTCACTGTCGCTTCGGCCTCATCGCTTGAAGAAGTTTTCAAGGGCAAGGCCGGCTCCAACAAGGACGCCGCCGCGGCGGTCGGCAAGCTGATCGCCGAGCGCGCGATCAAGGCCGGCAAGAAGAGCGTGATCTTCGATCGCGGCCGCTACCTGTTTCATGGCCGGGTGAAAGCTCTGGCCGAGGCTGCCCGGCAGGGCGGTCTCGAATTCTGAGGAAGAAAAGATGAGCGACGAAACAGCAGGCGGTTCGCCACCCG